>JABJMC010000044.1 GCA_018659585.1 Candidatus Peregrinibacteria bacterium | reverse complement strand
TTCTTTTTCAATTTTAGCAATGCCTAAATTGCCGGTTCCTCCTTGATGAGTGGACATTTCGAGCCAACGCTTTATGTCTTCTTCTGTTACCTCGATTTTGTCTATATTAGCGCCGATTTCGCGATAGGCATCGCGGAAAGTCATGCCCTCTTTTACCTTTTCAAAAGCTTTGTGGGCCGCAAATAGCCCAGGGCAATCAAGCATAGATTTTGTGAGGATTTCGGTGTTTGGAGTGATGTTGTCGAGGATTACACCCATGGCTTCTAATGACATTTCGGTGTAGCGCATACCAAGGAAAAGCGGTCTTTTAATTTCTTGGCCATCACGGTGATAGCCTGAAATTTTGTTCATAATATTCATTGTGACCTCGTTCCGACAAGCAAGTACGGTCGCGGTGCGACCGCGAATTAATTCTCCAACATCTAAGTTCTTTTTTTGCGGCATAATTGATGAGCCAGTAGAAATAGAATCATCCATTAAGAAAAATTGGAATTCCTGGGTGGTAAAAAAAAGAAGATCACAAGCCAGGCGATTTAAACTCAGCATAATTTGGGAACAAGCCTCTAAGACAAGTCCTTCGATTTTTCCCCGAGAATTATGGCAATAAATTACGTTGTTTTGAGTTTTTTTAAATCCAATTTCTTTACTTAACCAATCGCGATCAAAATCAAACGGAGACCCGTATCCTGCCCCTGACCCAAGGGGGTTTTGGTCAACAATTTGATCGTTAATAGCGATTAATAACTTGGCGTCATCCACTAAGCTTTCGGTAAAAGCCATAATCCAAGATCCTACAGTGGTGGGCATGGCTTTTTGCATGTGCGTGTAACCAGGCATGGCTACCATTTCATATTTTTTAGCGAATTCTGTGCATTTGGTGGCTAATTTAAGAACTTGTTCTTGAATTGCTTTGGATTTTCTCTTTAAAAACCAACGCATCATAACCAAAACTTGATCATTTCGAGAACGACCAGTGTGGATTTTCTTTCCAGTGTCTCCGAATTTTTCAATTAAATAATCTTCGATTTTAGTGTGACAATCCTCATCTTCCACCTTGAGTTGAAATTCTCCTTTTTCATAAAGCTCCAAAATTTCATCCAGCCCTTGTTCGAGCTGAGCTAATTCATCACTGGTTATCAGCTCGTGCTTCTCGAGTAGGCGAGCGTAACAGCGTGAACACCAGACATCGTCTGGGATCATTTCTTGATCGTAAAGAATGTCTTCGCCAGCATTGTATTCTTCTACAACCTTATTAAGACTGACTTCTTTGTTTTTGAACCAAATCTTTTTTTTGATGGTTTGGTCGTCTGAAGATGAGTTGTTCATGTAAAGTTTGTTAGGTCTGTTTGTTATGCGCATTGTAGGAGTTTATGGAAGGGCTTTCAATGGCTCATGGTTGATAAATTTTCGTTTTTTAGGTATAATATTGGTGTGCATGGAGGGGAATAAGATGTAATAAAAAAATTAAACTAACTATGAACAATGAACTAATTCCGGGGAAAGATGATGAAAAATTTCAGAAAAAAATGTCTAATATTGATCAATGGCTTGATCAGATTTCACATGTAAAGGGTTCTCCGGCCCAACCAAAAAAAACGCAGCCATCAAAGAAAACACACCCAGTACAAAAAACTGGGCAAAAAAATTCTCGACCCGCGCCGAGTCCGCAGCCAATGCAAAAAAACTCTCGGCCTACGCCGGGTCCGCGGCCAGAACAAAGTTCTCGGCCAGTGCAAAATCCTCGGCCCAACAAAAATTCGCACCAAAAAAAGAAATTTCGCCCGCCGAGACGAATGCAGCCCAAAAAAGCTCAATTAAATACTGTGCCTCAAAAAAACTCTAAACTAAGAATCATCCCTTTGGGTGGTTTTGAAGAAATTGGTAAAAACATGATGATTTTTGAATATGGAAAAGACATTATGATTGTGGATGCTGGTTTTCAGTTTCCAACAGAAGATATGTTAGGTGTTGATTACGTAATTCCAGATGTTTCTTATTTAGTGGAACGAAAAAACCGCATTAAAGCGATCTTTTTAACGCATGGGCACTTAGATCATATTGGGGGATTGGCCTATATTTTGCCCAAACTTGGGTTTCCGCCAGTTTATGGCACGGCTTTAACTATTGGTTTAGTAAAAAGACAATTAGCAGATTTTAAAT
Organism: Candidatus Peregrinibacteria bacterium; assembly: GCA_018659585.1. GTDB lineage: Bacteria > Patescibacteriota > Gracilibacteria > UBA1369 > UBA12473 > JABJMC01. The sequence continues at coordinate 7,687 of JABJMC010000044.1, read as the reverse complement.
TACTTGATCAGGTTACGTTGCACACTTTTAAGCCGCGTGAAACTTTTAACGCTGGAGTGTTTAAGGTTTCTTCTTTTCGAGTAAATCATAGTATTCCGGATGCTGTTTCGTATGTAATTAATACGCCAGTGGGGCGAGTGGTTCATACTGGAGATTTTAAATTTGATAAAACTCCAGGCGCTCAACCCCCAACTGATTTTGAAACTATTAAAAAAGTGGGACGCCAAGGTGTTCATACTTTGATTTCGGATAGTACAAATGCTTTACGTCCCGGGCACACTACTTCGGAAAAAGTTATTGCCGAAACTTTGGATAAACTAATTCGAGAAACTCCGGGTCGATTAATTATTGCTTCGTTTTCTTCTCTAATTGGAAGACTTCAGCAAATTATGGATTCGGCGCAGCGTTATAATAGGAAAATTTTTATTTCCGGACGCAGCATGATCACTAATGTCAAAATTGCTAAAGAGTTAGGACATATTAAGGTTCCTCCAGGAGTGATTATTGATATTAAAAAGATGAAAAAATATAAAGATAACCAAATAATTGCCTTAACAACTGGTAGTCAGGGTGAAAACTTTGCGGCCCTAGCTCGTATTGCGGTAGATAATCACGCTCATGTGAAAATTAAAAAAAATGACACTGTAATCTTGTCTTCATCACCAATTATTGGAAATGAAACTGCGATTATAAAAGTGATTAACATGCTTTGTCGACGTGGCGCGCGAGTTATTACTAATAAGGATTTTGATGTTCATACTTCTGGTCATGCTATGCAAGAAGAGCTCAAGGAAATGATTCGCATGACAAGGCCTAAATATTTTATTCCTGAGCATGGTGATTATTACATGCGTTCTAGGCACGCACAGCTAGCAGTTGGTTGTGGAGTGGCTAAGAAAAATATTTTCCTAATGGATAACGGGGAAGTTTTGGAAGTTGACCAAAAAAGACAACTCTCTCGAGCCAAGGAGCGCGTTCCCGCTGGGCACGTAATGGTAGAAGGCCCAGAGCGATCCGAGGTAGCGGCAGAGATTTTGATGGATCGTCAATTAATGGCTGAAAATGGCGTGGTTTCCGTAACATTTAGAGTACGCCGAAAAGGTCGAGTCTTATCTGGAAAACCATATGTAATGAGTCGAGGATTTGTGTTTGCTGATTCTTCTAATAAGGTTGTTCAAGAAATTCAAAAACGAGCTGAAAAGTCATATCATGAATTCTTAAAAGCTCCGAAAAAGCGTCCTTCGGATGAAGATCTTTTGGTTTATATTCAACAATCTGTGGACCGTTTATTAGTGAACTTATTAGACAAGCGACCCCTGGTGATTCCCCAAATTATTTATGTGTAAAAGTGTATGTTTTGCACAATTGCGTAGAATCGTGTGGAAAGATGATTTAAAAGTTTTGCGTAAAGAGTTTAAAGTTTCGGGGGGCCGCCAATGGGGTTTTTGGGGGGCCTTCAGGTAGTTTTGAGCATGTTTTGCACATGTTTTGCACATTATTTAAAGAGTTTTAAAGAGTTCAAAATGTAGTCAATCGTTTCTTGGCTTAATAGAGCGGTTTTTAAATGGTTTAGTTTTTAAGAATTGATTTGTTTTTTTAGGGTTTTAAGTCGTTTTTAGGACTTTTGGGGTGAGTTTTAGGTGTTTTGGCTTAATAGAGAGGTTTATTAAATTTCAATTTTTTTGTTCAATGTTAGGTTTTTGGCTTAAGTAAGCTTGTTAAGAAGGGTTTAAATAAAAGTACTAAAACACACTTTTTTATATGGTTTGTATAGACCCTTTAACTACTGCTAGTTATATATATTATTATATAAATAATTGTCTTTTAAGATAGAGGTCTTATAATGTACATGTTCTTCCTAACCCATATTAAAAATGAAAGTTAAATGTCGCCAAAAAGATTTGGCTTTTGCCCTGAATTTAGTTAATCGAGCTGTTAGTCCAAACACTACTCTTCCTGTTTTAAATAATATTTTAATGAAAGCAGAAGGGAAGCGTCTTTATTTTTCTGCTACCAATTTAGAAGTCGCCATGACTTACTTTATTGATGTGGAAGTTTTTAATGAAGGGGCTATAACAATTCCTGCGAAATTAATTACAAGCTATGTTTCGCTTTTGAAAGATGAAGAAGTTGAATTAAAACTAGAAGACAGATTAAGTCTTTCGATTAAAACTCCTTTGGCTCATACCAAGATAAAAGGAATTGATCCCACTGAATTTCCAATCATTCCAACTGTTGAAAAGGGTGATGAATTCACCCTTACTTCCGAAGGTTTAGAAAGAGCGATTACACAAACTGTTTTTGCGGCTTCTTCGAATGTCTCTAGACCAGTTTTAACAGGTGTGTTGTTTAGAATTGAAAAGGAAGATCTCTCCATGGTGGCTACGGATAGTTATCGTCTTTCCGAGCGTAAAGTTGGTTTGAAGAAAGGTGTTTCCGAGTCTCATGATTGCATTATTCCATCACATACTATTGCGGAGTTAGGAAAGATTTTAAGTTACTTTGGTGAGGCGATTGTGGAGTGCCATGTAACTAAAAATCAAATTCTATTTTCAGTGCAGAATTTAAAGATAATTTCTCGTTTAATTGATGGTAGTTTTCCAGATTACAAACGAATTATTCCATCTTCATCCAAAACTAAACTCAAAGTTAATGTTCAAGATTTTATTTTGGCGGTGAAAAAAGTGAGTTTGTTTGTTCAAGAAACTAACAACAACGTGAAAATTAGTGTTACCAACAATGGGAAATTAATTATCTCTACTGACGAAACTCAAATCGGTGAAGGAACAGCTGAAGTTGATGTGAAAATTGAGGGAAATAACAATAAAGTTGCTTTAAATGCTCAATACATCTTGGATTGTCTCTCGCACATCAATGATGAGACCATAGATTTGGCTATTGACAACAAGCTTTCCCCTGTTACAATTAAGCCCGAAAAAAAGGAGGCGCGCTATACACACATAATCATGCCTCTTAAACTGTAAACCTTTTAATGAAATTTCCGCATCCGCGTAACCAAGAAGTTCTTGAACTTTTTGGCTCTCATCGGTACGTCACTTTGTCCGGTGGAGGCAATTTTTCCTCTAAGGCTTTTGTGATATCCGATATTTTGGATCAATTTAATGATGTTAAAAAAATGGTTTGGGTTGTTAACAACAATGCTGAGCAAGAAAATGTGGCCCGTGTTTTAGGAGATTGGGTTGATTTTGATATTGAAATTTTTGATGAAGAGGGAGGGCATGAATCTCAGGTTCGTTCTTTGGCAGCGCTTTCTTCTACGACATCTCAAAAAACAGCGGTAATTTTGACTTATCAGCAGATTTTGAATTTGTATCCTCGTAAATATGATATTCAACAAAAATTAATGACCGTAAAAATTTCGGAAGATATTGATTCAGAGCATCTTTTTGAAACTTTGATTGATATGGATTACGAGGTTTCGGAGGATCCTTTTTTGGAGAAGGGGACTTATTTGCGACACGGGGATGTTATCGATGTTTTTCCGGTTAATAGTAAGGCTCCAATTAGAATTGAATTAGATTTTGATAAGATAGCGGCTATTTACGAATACAAGCAGGGTGATGGATTTGAAAAAATCAAGGATCATAAAAAATTCACAATTTACCCAAGAAGTGAGTTTGAGAAAACAGCTTCGATTTGGGATCATTTAGGCGAAGGAACACTTTTGGTTGAGGATGAATTGGATTTAACCGAAGACTTGTATCGGGAAGTAGATGAGGTTTTGAAAAAACGTCCAAATAGTGTGAGTTATGTTTTATTTACTTCATTTTTAGAAGAGAGTGATTATCATTTTCATCTTCATTATCTTTCGGTTTTAAAGTATCAAAACAAGCTCGATTTTTTAGAAAACATGAAAGAAAAAGAACTAGATGGATGGCGAGTTTATTTGTTTACAAAAAATGGCGAAGAAATAAAAAGCTATTTTGATGATCGAAGAATTAATTATGTTGATGACCCCAAAGATTTAGAAGATGACCGTGGCGGAGTGGTGTTTTTTGAATTAGAAAAAGAAGATCCATTTCCACATTCTTTTCAAAATCCACATGTTAAATTTGCTTTAATTACGGATCGAGAAATTATGGGGCTTAGGGAGGGGTCGCACCGAGACCCAGCTCAACACGCAGTGTTTTTAGACTTTTTAACAGGTTTAAAAATTGGAGATTATGTGGTGCATTCAGATCATGGGATCGCGCGATTTAATGGTTTGGATAAGCGCACCATAGACGAAGTGACGCGCGAGTACTTACATTTGGCTTACGCTGAAAACGACAAATTATTTGTACCAATCGATCAAGCGGATAAAGTAAGTAAGTTTATTGGGGCTGGCGATCATGCGCCCAAATTAACTCGTTTGGGGTCAGCTGAATGGTCTACAATTACCAATAAAGTAAAAAAAGAAACACAAAGTATTGCCAAAGAATTACTCAAACTATATGCCGAAAGGCAACGTGCGATTGGGCATCAATATAAAGAAGGGGGTAAAGCTGAAAATAAATTTGCCGGAGCTTTTCCATACGAAGAAACTCCTGGGCAATTACGAGCTATTCAAGATGTAGCCAAAGACATGGAAGGCAAAAAACCAATGGATCGTTTGGTCTGTGGAGATGTTGGATTTGGGAAAACAGAGGTGGCAATGCGAGCCGCTTTTCAAGCAGCTTATAGTGGAAAACAGGTGGCTGTTATTTCTCCGATTACAATTTTAGCAGATCAGCATTACAAGTCATTTACCAAAAGAATGAGTGATTTTCCAGGTATTAGAATTGAAATGTTAAGTCGTTTTAAAACCCAAGCAGAGCAGAAAAAGATTGTGGAAAAACTAGGAAAGGGTGAAGTAGATATTATCATTGGAACGCATCGTTTGATTCAAGCAGATATTAAATTTAAGGATTTGGGACTAGTTGTGATTGATGAAGAACAACGATTTGGAGTGAAGCAAAAGGAACGCTTTAAAGAGCTTCGTCGGGAGGTGGATATTTTGACGCTCACAGCGACGCCAATTCCGAGAACGCTGAACATTAGCCTGCATGGCTTGCGAGACATTACAACGATTACTACGCCTCCTCCTGGTCGTTTGCCGATCATTACCGAGGTTCGTAGATTTTCATTTGGATTGATTAGGGAGGCGATCATGCGTGAAATTGAACGTGGCGGGCAAGTTTATTTTTTACATAATAGAGTGCAAACTATTGATGAAATGTCAGATCGTTTAAAGAAATTAGTTCCGGAGGCTAAATTTATAACTGCTCATGGAAAATTAAACCCAACGGAACTAGAAAAAAGAATCATGGCTTTTAAAGAGAAAGAATACGATGTTTTGGTTAGTTCAACGATTATTGAAAATGGAATTGATCTGGCGAATGCTAATACCTTGATTGTGAATAAAGCAGAGAAGTTTGGGTTAGCGCAACTTTATCAGTTAAGGGGACGAGTCGGACGTGGGAAGAGGCAGGCTTATGCTTATTTCTTGTATCATTCACAGCGCTTGCCATTGGATGCTAAGAAAAGATTGCGTGCGATTGTAGAGGCTTCAGAATTAGGAGCTGGATTCCAAATTGCAATGAAGGATTTAGAAATTCGAGGAGCAGGAGACATTCTAGGAGCTAATCAACATGGTGCTATTCAAGTAGTGGGAGTTAGTCATTTTATTCGCATGCTTAACCAGGCCGTGGACAACTTAAAAGAAGGACGCGAAGCAAAAGCTTCTACCGAGGCACCAAAAGATGTTTCTATCGAAATTCCATTACCAGCCTTTATTCCAGATGATTACATTGTGAGCGCCAAGGATAAGATTGGAGTATATCAACGATTGGCAGCTGCGGATAATTTTGGTTATTTGAGTGAACTAAAAGAAGATTTGATTGAGGATTATGGAAAAATGCCAACTGAAGTGGCGAACTTGTTCAACGTATTGGAATTGAAATTGTTGGCAAAAGAAGCTGGATTAACAAATATTCGAGCTGAAAATATTCATGGTAAAGGCGAGCGAACTATTATTTTGTCTATGTCTGACAAGGTTAGGCCAGAGAATATCTTGAGCTTACTAGAGTTTAATAAAAAATGGCTAGTAAGTGGATCGAAATTAAAGATTACATTTGAAGACGTGGGCGTGAACTGGGTTGATGGCTTAAAGCAGAGTTTAAAAGAATTGGGAAAGAAGTTAAAGAATCGGCCGGGGGCGGAGGTGGAGAAGTAGAAAAGAAAAGTGAGGCCTAGTTGCGAAAAGTTGAGTTTTGATGAATAATAACGCCCTGAGAGATTTTGTTCTTTTACATTATGGGGATGTTTTGGTTTTGACAGGAAGAGTCCTGTACAATTTACCGCCATTACGGGATTGCGTTGTCTCCCGTTAGATCCGTCAACGCAAACATAATTGCTAAAGAAACTTTTTCTGAAGCAGGTTTAGCTGCTCGTTATCGTGCTATGGCGTTCGCGCCAGCCTAAATAACGGCTGCTAGCTTACGGCTGCCTTTTTGCGGCCACGTCATCTTGGAGATTGCTTTACGATCCATGGTGACTTCATTTAGTAAAGATCGGAATTAAAGTGGAGGCTCAGCATTTTATGCCCTAAATTTCCTTGTCCATTTGTGAGGGCTTTTTGTTCGTCCTTTATTCTCACAAACATTAGAACGAACTATAATGGTAGACGTGATTGACAGCCTTTTTGGACGCGGGTTCGACTCCCGCCATCTCCACCATACACAAAACGGAATAACATTCCTGTTTTGTGCAAAGCGAGCGTTAGCGAGCGCTAAAAAATTAGTAGTTTAATCCTTTGATTTTAACTGTTTTTGAGCATTTGCTTCCCAAGTTGCTACTTCTGCTTCAGTCATTAATCCTACGGCTACAGAAAGATCGCAAACACCTTGTCGTGTTTTTGGGTTTGCTAAAATTTTTTGCCCTTTAGGGCAGCCGTCTGGGCATGGATGTCGCGGATCTGCCTCTAGGGGGCGCATTCTACATATTGTTGGTTTGCGGCCTTCAAGATTGCATTTTCCTGTTTCTAGGTCTCGGCATCCTTGTATTAAAATTCGGTGAGCGGTTTGTTGCATTTGAAACATTACGCCCGTGATTACAAAGACTTCTTGTCCTGACACACCTAATTCTTCCAAAGGCGGGTTAAGCCCCTGTTGATATTGGAATTCATCGGGGTCCATAGAGGTGGTTGCAGTAACAACTCCTCTCGTTGTTCGAACTTGTTTGTCATTACAACAGGCTTGCGGACATTCTCGGCCGGGACACTCTGGCATAGCTCCATCGAATGATGCATATGCTAATTCCCAGTCAGCGGCTGGTTTTCGACACATATTAGTTTTGTTTATGAGTTAGCATTTTACCATATGGTGCTTATTTGTCAATGGTGCTTGTTTGAATCTTCAATTCTTAGAATATGAGCTATAATAGAAATATGCATGATCAGGGTTTTTGGATAAAAGAGGAAAAGGGCAATAATGCTTTTTCGTATGAAAAACGTGGGAGAAATCCGCGGTTATTTGTGGCGCCAGTGATAAGTGGTGATTTTAGTGATTTGCAGATTGGGAGAGAGGTTGTTTTTGAGGATTTTGAGGATGGGAAATTGAAAAGTTGTGTGGGGCTTAGGAATTTTGTGGAAATGGAGGTTTTGGGGACGCCAGCGGTGATTTTTGATAATCATAATCATGCTTTTTAT
>JABJMC010000043.1 GCA_018659585.1 Candidatus Peregrinibacteria bacterium | reverse complement strand
CAAGAGTTAAATGGTGATTTTGAAAAATACACCAAAAAAGAAGCTCTTGAACGTCACAAAACTATTATTAAACTTCAAACAGCGCTGGGAGGTGTTCAAGAAATGAACAAAAAGCCAGATGCTTTGTTTGTAGTTGATGTAGTTAGAGATCAAATTTCGGTTAAGGAAGCTTCTAAATTAGGCATTCCTATTGTCGCTATTGTTGATTCTAACGCTGATCCTTCCACCATCACTTATCCAATTCCTGGAAATGATGATGCTGTTAAATCTATCACTTTTTTGGTTGAACAAATTGGCGCCGCTATTGGCCCCAAGAAGGCTCCTAAACAAAAACCAGACCAGCCACAGCCAGAAGACAAGCCAAAAGGCAAACCAGAAAACAAGCCAGGCAAACCTTCTTAAATCCCCTTCCCTTTAGCCCTTTTCATTATGTTTACAGAAGAAAATACTCCTGAAGCTCCTGCCCCAGCTCAAGCAGAAGCTACATCTACCGAAGCTACACCTGCCGAAGCTACACCAGCCGAAGCCGCTCCGGAAAAACCCAAAGCTCCAATTCCGACTCAACCATCTGAAGATCGTTTATTAGCAGCCGCAGCTTATTTCCCAATGTTGTTTGTTGGCGCTTTAATTGTTAAACCAAAGAGTAAATTCTGCCAAATGCATGCCAAACAAGGCCTAGTCATTACTGGGATAGCTTTCCTAGTAATGTTTATTTTAGTAGCTATACCGGCCATTGGATCATTGCTTTTCTTAGGCCTAATTGCCTTAATTGCGGTTGGTGGATACCAAGCTTATTCTGGGATTGAATGGAAAATCCCAATGCTTTGGGATGTAGCCTCCAAAATTAATGTTGATCAAATTTTTGCTGGGACAACTGTTAAACCAGCTTCGACCGACGAAAAACCTGCTGAAAAGAAAGAAGAAGCTCCAGTTGAAATAGAAGAAGTTTCTACTGAAAAGCCAGAAACCCCAGCGCCTACTCCAGCACCTGCGGCACCTTCTCCGGCACCTGCTCCAGCACCCGAGGCTCCAGCCGAAGCAAAACCTGAACCACCTACACCTGACACTTCATCCTCTAACGAAAATCCTCAATGACATCTCTCGAAGATATCAAATCCCTCCGGGAAAAGACCGGAGCATCCTTACAAGCTTGTAAAAAAGCCCTAGATGAAAATAGTGGCGACGAAACCTCTGCTATTGAACACCTTCGCAAACTTGGCGAAGCTAAAGCTGCTAAACGCAGTGATCGCGACACCTCACAAGGTGTAATTGCCACAGCTATCAACGAAAACACTGCTCTCATCTTAAAATTAGGGTGCGAAACCGACTTTGTTGCCAAAAACCCTGACTTTGTTGAAGCAGCTGAGCAATTAGCCCAAGAATTTTTAACTAATGGCAAAGATTTCCAAACTGATGAAATCGTTAATGAAATCGGCCTTAAAATGGGAGAAAAAATTGAATTAAACGAAGTTCAATTTTTAGAAGACGCCACTTTTGGCGGATATATTCATTCCAATAAAAAAGTTGGCACCATTGTGGCCTTAAACGGCGGCACCGAAGAAATGGCTAAAGACATTGCCATGCACGCCACAGCTATGCAGCCATTAGTAATTTCTCCTGATGAAGTAGATAGCGCCTTAGTTGAAAAAGAACGTGAAATATGGACTGAACAACTGAAAAACGAAGGAAAACCTGAAGAAATTTTAGACAAAATCTTAATGGGCAAAGAAGCTAAATTCCGCGGAGAAAACGCTCTACTTAAACAAGATTTTGTTAAAGATTCAGAAAAAACTATTGAACAGTTTCTTGGAGACGCCACTATCAAAGGATTTGTCCGTTTAGGGAATTAAACGGTATTATATGAAGAAAGCATCGTTTCACACTATTCCTAAGGCTTTAACAGCCATCAAACAAGGGGAATTTGTGATCGTAGTTGATGATGAAGACCGCGAAAACGAAGGTGACTTTGTAATGGCCGCTGAAAAAGTAACTAAAGAAGCCATAAATTTCTTTACCAAAGAAGGACGTGGCCTTATTTGCATGCCTCTTGAAAATGAAATTGCAGACCGTTTGGAGTTGCCTCCCATGACCATGAACAATACGGAAAATACTAATTGTAATTTTACAATCTCGGTTGATGCTAAAAAAGGAACCTCCACTGGAATTTCCGCCAAAGACCGTGCCACAACCATTCAAACTATTATTAACCCCGATTGTACTGCGGTTGATTTGAGCCGCCCGGGGCATATCTTCCCGATTCGCGCTACGCGCGGCGGAGTACTCGTCCGGGCGGGCCACACCGAAGCCGCTGTAGATTTAGCCAAAATGGCCGGACTTAAACCCGGTGGTGTAATCTGTGAAATCATGAAACCAGATGGTGAAATGGCTCGTCTTCCTGACTTATTGAAAATCGCTAAAAAACATGATTTAAAAATAATTTCCATTGCTGATCTAATTCAATATCGTCGCCAAAACGAGGTCTTAGTAGAAAAACTTGTCACTACTGACCTAGATACAAAATACGGAAATTTTAAAATCATGGTTTACAAGGATAAAATCGATCACACTGAACACGTGGCCCTAACATTTGGAAATATTAAAAACAAAAAAAACGTCTTAGTTCGTGTTCATTCCGAATGCATGACTGGTGATGTTTTTGGATCACTTCATTGTGATTGCAATGCTCAACTTCATCAAGCAATGCGCATCATTGCAAAAAAAGGCGCTGGTGTAATTTTATACATGAAACAGGAAGGACGAGGCATTGGATTAACCAATAAACTCAAAGCTTACGAACTTCAAAAACAAGGTTTAGACACTGTTGAAGCCAATGAACAACTTGGCTTTGCTTCTGATTTACGACACTACGGAATCGGAGCCCAAATTCTTTCAGATTTAGGATTAACAACCATTCAACTCCTCACTAATAATCCCAAAAAAATTATCGGCCTAGAAGGTTACAACCTCACCATTACCAAACGAGTTTCTATCGAAATTAAGCCCCAAAAACATAGCCAAAAGTATCTCAAAACCAAAAAAGAAAAAATGGGACACATTCTCAAAAATGTCTAGTATGGGAGACACACATACAACCTGGATGAATCACGCTGCCAAACTAGCCCTAAAAGGCACTGGTCAAGCTTTCCCAAACCCCATGGTTGGCGCTGTCTTAATAAAAAATCAACAAATTATTGGCCAAGGATACCATCCTAGCTTTGGCGCTCCTCACGCCGAAATAGAAGCCCTAAATAACGCCAAAAAAAATAACTTTTCTCCTGAAGGAGCAACTTTATATGTCACGCTTGAACCCTGCTGCCATCACGGCAAAACTCCACCCTGCACCGAGGCTATTTTGGAAAATAAAATCGCGCAAGTTTTTTACGCTTTAAAAGATCCAAACCCAAAAGTTAGTGGCCAAGGTACTCAATTTCTTGAACAAAATAATATAAAAACCACTTTATTCTCCACTCCTCAGACAGATCAATTAAACTCAATTTACAAAGCTCATCAACAAAAACGTCCTTTTATCCACCTCAAAACTGCTTGCACCTTAGATCACAAAATTACCCTAAAGAAAAACCAATCCACTCCCCTAACAAACCCTATCAGCAATAAAAAAACCCATGAACTACGCGCCCAATACGACGCTATTTTAGTCGGCGCTGACACTGCTCTTATCGACAACCCTAGTCTCACCACTCGTCACGTCCAAGGCAAAAACCCTATTCGAATTATTCTTGATTCTAATTTAAAAACTCCTCCGTCTTTAAAGCTTTTTCAAGAACCAGGACAAACCATTATTGCCACTACCAAAAAACCATCAAAAACTTACTCCAAAAACACCACTATTCTTACCTGTAAACCCGACCAAAACAATCACGTAGATTTACACGATCTTTTAATTCAATTATTCGAACAACAAATACACACCATTCTCGTAGAAGGCGGCCAAAAACTAAGCACCAGCTTTCTCGAAGAAAACCTCGTAGATCAACTAACCCTGATTTACACTCCTCATCTTGCAAAAAACCCTTCACTCCCCTCTTTCCCAACCAACAAAATCAAATCTCCAAAGCACATAACTACCTCGCTTATTCAAAATAATCTCTGGGTAGAAATCTTACCTTATTAACTCTTTACTTAACCTGTTATCCCTGGTATAATGAATAGATATTAGTGAACCTAAAATCAAAACAAAACATAAATGAAATCAAAATCCCTAATAAATCGCGTTCTCAACGTTGGTAAAAACGAGTGGCCTCGCATTATTTTGGCATGGAGTTTAAGCCTGTTTTTAAGAGCTGGATTTGTGATTGGATGGACCGCCACTATTGCCATGTTTATAAATCGAATTGGGATTAATAGCCTCCCCTATCTTTTTGTATTAAATGCCCTCCTAGTAATGCTAGGAACCATTGTTTTTAGCCATCTCCTAAAGAGGATTTCGCATGGGCTTTTAATCTTCTACACCACCTTAATGGCCATTTGGTTACTTCTGTTATCAACGCTATTTGCTTATACCAGTGACTTACTATTTTTTGGGACCCTTTTAGTTGCTCAATCCGTGCTTATTTCACAATTAAATATTCTCATAAATCTATTTACCGAGGACTTATTTTCTCCCTTAGAAAGCCAACGCACTTTCCCTCTAATTGCTACCTCCGAGACTATTGGTGGTATTATCGGTGGTTTAACCGTTGGTATGCTCGCCGGATTCTTACCAGCGTACAAATTCATTTATCTTTGGATTTTAGCCATCTTTCTAATTATTCCGGTTCTTTTAACTTCACACTCTTACAGTAAAAAAATTCCTTCAATTAAAATCGCTAAACACGAAAGAATAAAAAAAAGACAACATGCTCCTATCCCCAACCTAATCAAAGGAATAAAACGCATTAAAAGAATCCCCTTTTTACAAGGAATTATTTTAATTGTGATGCTGCAATTTATGCTTTTGTATCTTTTTGAATTCCAATACACCAAAGCTATTCAAGAAGAAGTTGAATCGCACCATACGCCTCCCATTGCTTTTGAAATTGAACAATATAAACCTGATAGCAATCTTCAAGTAGCCCTATTAAGTCCCAAACCCATTGAAGTTGAACCTCAAGCAACCAGCCATGAAATGGATATGGAAGGAGAATTATCTCAAAAATTAGGTATGTTACAGATGATTTTTTCGGCCGGAAGTTTACTGGTTCAAATTTTCCTAACTTCCAGAATTTTAGGTAGCCTTGGAATTGTTAGTAGTTTAATTATCCACCCTCTAATCACGGTTTTCAATCTGATTGGAATGGCTTTTAATTTTAATTTTATGAGCGCCTCTATTGGACGAAGTGGCTTTGAAATTACTAGTGGAATTTTCCGTAATGCTTATCATTCCTCCTATTACGCCATCAAGGAAAGTCTTCGTGATCAAACCAAAGAACTTATGGAAGGCTTCGTAAAACCATTTGGAGCGATTTTAGCGTTTATTTTACTATACATTTTACAAGCTCTTTATCATGGAGATGCCCAAACTTACGCTATTAACACTTTGATGATTGGAGCCGCTATCTTTATGGTATTTCGAACTTATCGACTTCATAAGGACTACACCTCTATCTCCTATCGCAATTTAGCCTCAGACAACGATCTTCCTACCCGCTTAAACGCTATAGAAATTTTGGGGCAAAAAGGTCACGAAATTAAAAGTGAACTCCTTGTTAAATTCCTTCAGAACAAAAAAGAAAAGTTAGAAATAAAACGCAATATTTTAGAAACTCTACGCTTGCGGGCCGAACCAGATACTATTCCAGATATCTTAAGTTGTCTTCATGACGAACACGAATCTATTCGCTTAACGGCCTTAGAAACTCTACAAGGCTTCAAGCATTTAAATGATTTCTTAAAAAAGCGTAACTTCACCAAACATCACGCCATTGCTACAATTAAAGAATTATTCAAAAACGAAAACTCCTCTCACATCAGAGAAGCTTGTATTCATCTGCTCGCTAAATTTGATAACCATGAACTTATTCCATTCCTAGTAGAAGTTTTAGAAAATGGTGACGAAAAAATTCAACGCGCCTGTATTCGAGCCTGCGGGACTTTTCGAGATCAAAGTATTATTCACTACATCACAGACTATTTAGATCACAAAAACATGCTAGTTCGCGCCGAGGCCATTGTTGCCCTTTGGCAATTTAGAAAAGTTCGCAAAACCCTAGCCCACTATCTAGAACAAATGCAAGAAAGTGAAAAACAAGACGCTGTTTTAGGAAGTATTTACGCCCTTGGAAAAGTAGGTACAAAAAAAGACCTTCCTTATCTCATCAAGAACTTAGTTTCTAGTGATCAAAAAATCCGCAAAAAAGCAGCCTTTTCTATCGCTGAATTAGATCATCCCGCGGCCATTCCTCATTTAGTAGAGTTCATAGTCCATGAAGAAGAAAAAATCACCCACAAAACTAAAAAATTCGTTCGATCATTATCTCCGGCTATTGTAGAAAGTGTAGAACATCTTGTTCATGTCAGGATATCGGAATATATCAATGACATTCTCAAAAACAGTGAAGCCCAAACTCTCGAAGAACTAGACCTAGAAACCCTAGCAAAACTCAAAAACGCCTACGCCACAGTTGATGAACATCATGAAGTATTTAAAATTGAAAAAATTATCCATGACAAACAAAAACAAACTTCTGACCTAGAACACAACTATGAAACAACTACGTAAAAAAATTCTGTTAAAGTTTATTTTACTAGAGCTCCTATGGATCGCTCTAGGGGCCGCTGCTAATCTGTTGTGGCCAGTTTATATTTGGGGAATTTTTGGCGGGATTGCCATTCTAACAATCCTCACTTTTTTCCTTTTAGTAAGCCATCCCTTAAACAAAATATTACGGGAATTTAAAGCTTTGTTAACTGGTAAGCGCTATAACCGCATTTACACTAAAAAAATGGATGAGATTGGCGTAATTGCCCATTCTTTCAACGCCATTACCCAGAGTCTAGAGCGTGTTTCTACAGATATTAAGGACCATCGCCGAATTTCTTCTGAGCTAAATATTGCTCAAAAAATTCAACAAGATTTAATCCCACAATCTGCTCCAGAAATTCCGCACCTAGATATTATTGCCAAAACCAGACCAGCTGCGGAAATTGGCGGTGATAGTTTTGATTTTATTACCAAAAATGATCGGACTTTTATGTACATCGGTGATGTTACTGGGCATGGTGTTCCTTCGGGGCTAGTAATGATGATTGTTGATACTTTGCTACACACTTTTGCAGATATGGTAGAAAACTCTCAGCAGCTACTTACACAAGTTAATAAATACTTAAAACCACGTATCCAAAGCACCATGTTTATGACCATGGTGATGTTGCAGTGGATTCATGAAACCAAAGAAATGAAATTTACTGGTGCTGGTCACGAAACGATTATTCACTACAAAGCTATGGATAACATCGTGGATAACATGAAAGCCGGTGGGATTGCCCTTGGAATGGTCCCAGATAACGAAAAACTTATTAAAGAACAATCCATTCACTTTCATGAAGGAGACTTCATCGTTCTTTACACAGATGGGATCACTGAATCTCGCAATAGTGAAGGAGAAATGTTTGGTGAAAAAAAACTCGTTAAAATCATTGAAAAAAATGCTGAAAAATCCCCTTCTGCCGAAGCTTTATTTCAACGGATTTCCACCGAAGTAACCCATTTTATTGGAGATACTATTCAACAAGATGACATGACTTTGCTTGTAATACGGCACGGTGCCAAACCAACCACTGAAGCTCAAAACACACAATGGTCCGAAAAAGAACAAGAAAGCCTTGTTGATTACGAACAAGAAGAAGTTAAGGAGTCTGGGCTCAAAGAAAAAACATCATAAAGAACCTGTTCGCCAAGCTCGAAACAAATCTCGAGCCACATTTATAGCACCATCAATCACAGGTGAATCGCCAGGATTCAATAAATCACCAATTATCTGACGCTCAGAATCAGAAATTCTTTCCATAATGTCAGGAGAACATTTCATCATTGCGTTTATGCCATCAATTCTGTGCTCCTCTAAGTAAGCACATAAAGACAACCATTTCCTCTTATTTGCAATCACCATACGCAAAGTTGCTCTAGCTAAAGGATCTTCCAAAGCATCTATTCGTTCTAATAAATCAGGGTCCGTTGCTTCCATTTCCTCTAATCGTCCTCGGAAATATGCTATTGCTCCACTAAAATTCATATCCGAAGAAGTTCCTATTTCACCAGCCACTCTCTCCACAGCCTTAAATATAGGCATTAAAAGATCATAAGTTATTGCCTCTGAACAAGCATCATTTTCTGGCCTTTTCCCTTCCAAATTTTCAGGTAAACTCTGCCCTAAAACTTGATTTGCTAACAAAGCATTTTGACGCAAGGCCGAACTTACTCTTGGGGCCACTAAACGTCTAATAACAGGGTTAGACACAGCTTTACCAGCAACTCTACTTAAACTCATGTGGGATGAATAAAGGTTGCAATTAAATCATTTTTTGCAAGATTTGTCAATGGCGTGTACACTACTCGCATGAAAACCGCTGCTTTTGATTACCATCTTCCCGAAGAGTTGATCGCGCAAAACCCTCTCCCAAATCGCGATCAATCAAAATTAATGGTCTTAAACCGAGCTAATCAGGAAATTGAACATCGCCATGTTTATGAATTAACTCAAATTCTTGGCCCAAATGACGTTTTGGTTTTTAACGAAACTCAAGTTTTTCCGGCTCGTTTACATGGGAAAATTAAAGATAAATCCGTTGAAATCCTACTTCATCGTGAACTCAAAGAAGGAGCCTGGGAATGTTTAGTTAAACCTGGAAAACGATTTAAACAAAACTCCATCATCAAATTTTCTGAACTCACCGCCATTGTTAAAAAAATTAACGAAGATGGGTCCCGAATTTTAGAATTCTCAACTACAGGACCCACACTTAATAAAATCATTGACCAAATAGGCGAAACTCCCCTTCCCCCATATATAAAACACAGCCAAGCTTCACCCGAGCAGTATCAGACCACCTATGCCAAAAACAGAGGCAGTGTGGCTGCTCCAACCGCCGGACTGCATTTTACCCCAGAATTACTAGCTAAGCTCGCTAAACAGGGTGTAGAGCAGCATTTTGTAACACTTCACGTTGGACGAGGAACCTTTGAGCCAGTAAAAGCAGATAAAATTGAAGACCACAAAATGCACGCCGAATGGTTTACACTTTCAAAAGAGACTGTAACCGCTCTAAATGCCGCCAAAAAAGCTAATAAACGCATTATTGCGGTTGGGACCACCACCAATCGTGTTTTAGAATCTTGCGCCACCGCTGGACATCTTACCGCCAATTCTACAGACACCGAGCTTTTCATTACCCCTGGCTACAAATTCCAATTTGTCGATGCCTTACTTACTAACTTTCATCTCCCTAAAAGCACACTCTTAATGCTTGTCTCTGCCCTAGCCGACAAAGAACTAATTGATCGTGCTTACCAAGAAGCCATAAACCAAAAATACCGTTTTTTCAGTTTTGGAGATGCAATGCTGATTCTCTAAACCCACTCCGGCACAAACTTAGGTTTCACCAAAAACGACAACTCCTCAATCTCCTCCAAAGAGGGTAAATCAATTTTTCCAAAATAAAGACGCCTTAAATCACCGCCATTTTCCACAAATTTCTCTATCATTCGTTTCCCCCGAAAATAAAGTAAGTCCTTGGTAAACGCACCTGGATTTTCAGTATTTTCCAATCCTCGTTTTAACTTCATCGCAAACCTAAAAGAGCGCTCTTCATCATAACCCATTTCTAGCGCTTTTTCGTAAACATTATAAAAACTCTTCTTTTGTGCCACTCCTGTTAAAACAACCAAAGCCGTGTTCCAAAAATGCTTTTCCGTTATTTTATCAATCGCTCGTTCTTGATTATAAATTGCCAATCCCTCTTGGGTAGCTAAATATCCTCCAGTCCCACGTTGAAAAACTTTATAAGGCTGTTTTTTTCCATTTTCCGCCGTGTAAATGTGTGTCTCAATCTCATGAGCAAACAACATTTTGAGCCTTGTTTCAGAAAACTTAGCTCCTTTCCGCACAAAAAACGCATTCTTTTTTCCAGCCACACAATCCGAAATCATTTCGTCCTTTATCTTTACTTTCCAATCCGTTAAACCATTTTTTCTAAAAAATTTCTCAAACTCTTTAACAGCCTGTTCAGTCTTAATATTTTCAACCTCCTCTTTAATTTGATTTGGTTTAGTCATCCAATGCTCTTCCGCCTCTTTAATCAAAGTTTCCGTAGCTTCACCAAACAAAATCACCGATTTATTCATAAAATGCTCAGTCCCGCGGTGCTCCAAAAGATCAATTTTCTGCAAAATCTCCTCTTTTTTTCTCTGAAAAACTCTTCCCAAAATTGTTTCATCTGTTTCCAGAGTATTCAATTTTTCTCGTAAAGCATAAGGATCAAATTGTAAATCTTGATAAATAAACTGTGGATTTTTAGTTTCTTTATTAAAAAACCTCTCTTTTTCCGATGTTAAATTTTTAGGACGCAAATGATGCAATAATTTAATCTGTTGATCTATTTCACAGATCGCATCATCCAGTACTCTATAATTTTTCTTAGCTAGTAATACCTGAGTCAAAACTTTTCCCTTTTTTTCCTCTCGTTTTTCCACGCTATCCAAAGCCTGCACACCAGAATCATCACCTTTAGATTTTTTGGAAGGATCCAATAAAAACCCCTGTAAATCTCGTCGTCCCACCACCATATTATAATCTTTGGTTGAAAGATCTGTAATCACCACCGCGGTCTGTACTCTCTTTCCCGCCAAAATAAACTTCAATTTATAAGAACTCTCCACCTTTTTACCTTTTTTATCTAATAATCCAATTTTTTCCGCAAAACCCTCATCCACCTGAGTTTTCCCAATATTAGGATTAATATGAGCTCGAACCCGATACGGTTTAGCTTCCATCAAAACTTTTACTGGCTCATAAGATCCAACCACTTCTATCCCCGTTAAATGTTTGATTTCTTTTTCCACAACATGCCCAAACATATCCTTAGCCACGCGCACTGCTTTTTCTGGAGTTGTGACTTTAATTCCCTCCACTCGCTCCAAACGTTGACGCAACGGCGCTAAATTAGCTACTTGCACGCCAAGTCCAGCTCGAGCATTAATTTCTAATAAAACTGGCCCAGTATTTTGATCAATCGAAATATCCACCGCCATATACCCCAAATTCGTCGCTAATTGCACTTTCGAAGCAATCATCAAAATCTCATCCCAATAAGGAATCTTAAAACCACGAATTTCACCGACCTCTGGAACCTCTTCAATAATTTGCGTGCCCTGCACAATGTGCGTGGCTTCTCCTTTGGCAATATCAATTCCTACCCCAATCGCGCCTTGATGAAGATTTCCCTTCCCTTTGGAAGCACGAGTAGGTAAGCGCAACATAGCCATAATTGGAATCAATTTATGCAAAACCACCCGAATATCCGGAAGACCTTTGTACGAATATTTTCGCAAGCGCTCATCACAAACAAGCAATTGTTCAAAAAACGCAATATCCGCCACCCCAGAAATTGAAAACCGACCTTCCAAAACATCCGCAATATGCTCTTCTAATTCCTCCTGACTCACCTCACTTCCTCCAGACAAAATATACTGACCTTCTCTTCGATCCCAAACTGGCAAAATCCCCTCACCCCCATAACCACGGTTTGGTTTTAAAACAAAATCCGAAGGTAAACAAGAAAAATCATATTTTCCCAAATCCTCTCGCGAACGAATAGTTCCATAAAGGCGTGGCACTGGAATTCCCCGGGCACTTAAAAAGCTTTTAGTCTTTAACTTACTATCAGCCATCTTTACGGCCTTACGGGCATTAAACGGCCCAATATAAAGTAAATTCCGGGCATTAATACCTAAAACTCCATGATTTTTAAAAATTCCCATAAAAAAGGATTACTCTTCTTCTGAATAACGGAAAATTTCTCGGAAACGCACATATTCCAGCAAACGCAAACCAGTCCAGCGCGCCAAAATCACATTCACCAATAAAAACACAAAAATCAACTCTGGATGACCAAAAATAAGAGTCTTCAAAAACGCCCATTCCGCCACGTAATAACAGATTATAGACACAAAAGTTGTAGCACTAATCATAGTCACCGCTGATCGAAAACCACGATCACCCTGCACACTAACAAACTTCTCTACCATAGTGCTCATAATTAACATCGGAAAAACCGAAATCGACACCAGCTGTGAAATATCAAAATAAGCTCCCAAAAACATCACCGCCAGGATCGTTAAACTCACAATTGTGAGTAAAATCGCCATTCTCGGGATATAAAGCAATCGATAACGTCGCAAAAATAACCGAGTCAAAGTTCCAAATAACAGAATCAACACAAAAATTAAAAGTCCATATTTAATGTCCAACGCAATAAAAGACAGCGTAATAATTGACGGTGTATAAACTCCCATAGTCGTCAATCCCACCACTTGTTTCAAAAACGCCACAATTGTTACAATAACCGGCAACATCAAAATCAATAACAAAGAATTACTCGGCACCCCCTTTTCAACCATAAAGTTAATCAAATAAGAAAGAAAATTAAACGGAGTAAGCTGCAAAGCCTCGGTAATTTCCGAAAATTCAATTCCGCGCGTTTCTAAATCCTCCACAAAAACATCAATCAAAGCTTCTTCAAACAACATCCACATTGCTTCAGGTCGCGTTAATACAATCCTATTAGGTTGGATAGTCCGAAAAGTACCCTGCGCAATATTACGCATGGTCGTAAGATTTTGGTCCGTAATCACCACTAATTCCTTATTATTAAAGGCTCCAGCACCACTCAAAGTTTGCTCAAAACGAGATAAAACCGTTAATCCACTACTACCGCGTGTCCAAATAACAATCGTATCAGTCACCGAAACATCAGAAGCCGCTTCATTTAATTTTTGGAGCAAATCCTCTTCCACAATAAACTCAGACGCTGAATCAAAATTAGAAATTACCTGTACATACACTCCTTTATCCTTCGCAAAATTAATTCGACTATCAATCCCCTCTTGTTCGTCTGCTTGATCTGTAATCAACAAATAACGCTGACTATAAACAAATATAGGCAATGTCTCGCTAGCATAAATATTTCCATCCACAACAATCTCCAATGTTAAGTCATATTCTCCAGCTCCCATATAAGAATGCACCACTTCTTCTCCTTGATCTCGATTCCCATCTCCAAAATTCCAATTATAGACAACTGTGTTATATGATTCTGGCAATTCAGATAAAGAAGCATCAAAAATCGCGGCCCTCCCCATCTCTAACTGTTCATCCACAGAAATCACTGCCAAAGAGACTTCTTCCTCTATCACAATCCCTTCAACCTCTTCACTCTCCTCAGGTTCAACCTCTTGAGCTTGAACTAAAACCGGGAACAACAGAAGAAAAAGCGTTAGAACTAATACAAAACGTCGCATAATATTTTGGTCAAAAAACAGAGCTCATTTTAACATGGCTTCACCCCATAAACCAGCCTTTACTTAAAAGGCAATATCAGGTATACTAATACGATAAAAAACAAACAAAAAAAGCTATGAAAAAACTACTTACTCGCCTAACTCTAGGAATCTTTGCCTTCGTTCTCCTAATCCCAGGAGTAAACGCTGTTAACTCTGATATTCAAGTTGATGCCACTGACACCGTGGCTGGTTACGGGACACTCGTTCGAGTTTCGGATGGTCCTGCTAACAGTAATTTAGAATTACTCCTAGAAAAACCTGATGGCGGTAAAATTATTTTCGAAGCTGAAACCAGCTCCAAAGGATCTACAAAAGTAGATATAGCTGGTTTTTATACTAAAAAAGCTGGTGATTATGAATTGTCAGTTTCAACAATAGAAGGAGCTAGCGCTACTTCAAATTTAGAAACTTTTCAGGTTTACGCGGACAATGTTTCTACTTCTCGTTCTTTAATGGAAGTTAATAAACAAACTGCTAGTGCCAATGGAAATGACTATGTAAATCTAAAAGTCCACTTATACGATCGCTATAACAATCCTATTCATGGTCATACTGTTGACCTTCTTTCTAGTCGATTAACAGATGAAATTGTTCGAATTTCCAGTAATCCATATACCAATGAACTAGGCACTATTCAGTTCAATGCTTACTCTCGTGAAGCTGGTGTTTCGACTTTTATTGCGCATGATTCTACCGAAGGAGTGGCTTTAAATGATCGCGCTGAAATTGCTTTTTACGCTCCCTCAAATCAAATTTCTGAAATGGGAGGAAACAAACACGGTGTTACCTTAGCTTCTGGCGAAGACTCCGGTCCGGTCAGTTATCTAGCTATCGAAGACTTAAGTAGTTCTGTCACTTTAAATAGCAGCCAAAATTTCACTATCACAGCTTATGATGATGATGGAGTTATTGCCAGTGATTACACTGGGACTGTTCGCTTTTCTTCTAGTGATAATAATTCTACTTTACCTGACGACTATACTTTTGAAGCTGAAGATCAAGGTAGTCATACTTTTAGCTTAAGCTTGTCTTTTAAAACTGAAGGAACCCAAACTCTAACCGCAACCGATATTGATAATACCGATGTTTTCGGAGAATTTGATGTTGAGGTAGACACCTCTGGGAGTGGAGCCTCTACTACTGGAGATAACACTGAATATGTTAGTGATGAAGACTTCACTATTTCAACTCCTATTGCTGGCACTTACAGTGCTGATTCTTTAACTTTTACTGGCGAAGCTACTTACGGATTAAGTGTCCAAGTTTATGACAATGATCTAATCTTGGGAGAAACCACTGTTACCGCTGAAAACGCTTACTCTTACCAGGTTTCTAGTCTAGAAGATGGTGAGCATATTTTTGTTCTAAAAACAGAAACTTCAGCTGGTGAAATCCAAGACACTTCGGATGAAATTAAAATTCAAATTGATACTACTGCCCCAGTCTTAGACTACGCTGAAATGTATCCTGAAGGAGAAATCGAAGCAGGTAGTACCTTTACCATAACGGTTTATACCGAACCAGATTTGCCTCAAGTTGGCGTGATTTTTAACAGTGCTTTATACGAATTAACCGAAGATTTAGTATCAAGTGGCATGTATGAAGGGAGTTTTACTACTCCAGAAGCTTTAGGCGAATACACCATTGATGTTTTGTTAGTTGATGAGATTGGAAATGAAATATCACACACCGCGGAATTAAGTGTTACGGTTATAGAAAGCACTACAGAAGAAATCCCAGAAACAACTGAAGACGCCGAACTTTATGAAGCCGCGGAAGAAGAAATCATTTACTACCCTGGCCAAGTAACAGGAATAGAAGCCTTAGCTGGTGATGGTCGTGTCACTCTAAGCTGGGAAGCCCCAGAAACTGTTATTACCGAAGCTGAATATGAAGAATGGTTAATCGCACAAGAAGAAGAAAACAACAAAGATGAAGACGAAACTACTGAAGATGTCGAAGAAATCGATGAAGAATTAGCTGAGGAAGACGACGAACTAGAAGAAGGTGAACTAGAAGAAGAAATCCCAGAAATTGAATTTACAATTGATCATTACCGTATTTATTATGGTCCAACACCTGAAATGATGACTCAAAAAGTAGATACTTGGGATTCCGGCACTACCTGGTATGTCCCAAGTCTATACAATGGATCAACTTACTATTTTAGTGTGGTAGCCATTACCGATGAAGACTTAGAAAGCCTTCAAAAAAGCGAATCTACCTCTGGAAGCCCCGAAGCAGAAGAGATTGTAGCCATTGAAGAAGCAGCTGAAGAAATGGCTAAAGAAGAAGAAATCGAAGCCGCCGAGGAAGCTGCTGTTGAAACAGCACTTGAAGAAGAAGAAATCCCTACGGAAACTGGTCCCGAAGTAGCCTGGCTATTACTATTTAGTATTGGTTTTACGCAAGGGTATGCGACTCTCCGAAAACGACGTAATAAAATCATTGTTCCGATTCAAGACATCCACGTTTAAAGAACCCATCGACAGCGCGATTAGTTCCTGATAAAGTCTTTTACGTATGGATTTTTTAATACAATTTATAGGAACGTTATTTGATCTTATAAGTCTGGCTATTTTGGCCCGGATTTTGATGTCCTGGTTTCAAGCTAGCCGAACTGGTCGAATCACCCAATTTCTTTACGATGTTACAGAGCCTATTCTTGGACCAGCCCGTAGAATTATCCCTCGGATTGGAATGCTAGATTTCTCCCCAATTGTAGTTTTAATTGGATTAGACATTTTACGCAGTGTCCTCATTAACATTCTGGTGCAAATCTAAATGGACCTCCTACTTCACAACACACTCACCAATCAAAAAGAGTCTTTCAAGCCCGTAAAAAAAGACCAAGTTTCCATGTATTTATGTGGACCAACGGTTTATGATCACGGTCATTTGGGTCATGGTCGATCAGCGGTTGCTTTTGATATTATCAGGCGTACTTTTGATTACTTTTACGGTGCCAAAAACGTTACTTTCGTTACTAATTACACCGATGTAGATGACAAAATGATTAACCGCGCTAATAAAGAAGGAATCACTGTCCCTGAACTTGCTGAACGCATTATTCCCGAATATGAGGCTGATTACGCTGCCCTAGGAATTAAAGTGCCAACAATCCTGACTCGCGCCACTGAGTACATTCCCCAAATGATCGAATTAGTAGAAAAACTAATTGAAAAGGGTTTTGCTTACGTGGTGGATGGTGATGTTTATTATGAAATCGAAAAATTCACTGATTACGGTAAGCTTTCCAATCAAAAACGAGAAGATCTACAAGAAGGCGCCCGAGTAGCTATTGATAAAAAGAAAAAACATCCTCATGACTTTGCTTTATGGAAAGCTGAAAAACCAGGAGAGCCCTCTTGGGATAGTCCCTGGGGCAAAGGCCGTCCAGGCTGGCATTTAGAGTGTAGCGCTATGTCCCGGGCTAAATTAGGCCAACCATTTGATATTCATGGTGGAGGTATGGATTTAACATTTCCTCATCATGAATGCGAAATTGCCCAATCCGAGGCTGCTTACGATGAAAAATTCTGTAACTACTGGCTCCATAACGGGTTCATCACCATCAACAAAGAGAAAATGAGCAAATCCCTTGATAATTTCTTCACGCTCAAAGAAATCTTTAAAAAATATAAACCCCAAGCAGTACGTTATTTGTTTTTAACGGCTCATTATCGCAGCCCGATTGAATTTAGTGACGATCAATTAACTCAAGCCGAAAATTCACTAAAACGTGTGCATGATTTTGTTCGCAACCTCAAAAACTCCTCTGGTAATGATTCAGCAGAAGAGCTCACCGCAACTTTCATAGCCCAGTTTGAAGCCGCCATGAGTGATGATTTTGACACTGTTAAAGCCATAGCCGCGCTTTTCACTTTTATCAAAGAAATCAATAAATTAAATATTTCCGAAAAAGAAGCTACTAAAATCCTGGAGACTCTCAAAAAAACAGACACTATCCTGAAAATCCTCCCCCAAACAGAAGAAACTATCGATACTGATATCGAAAACCTCATCCAAGAACGCGAACAAGCCCGTGCCGACAAAGACTGGAATCGTGCTGACGAACTCCGCGATGAACTTCTTAAAAAAGGCATTGAATTAGAAGACACTAGCGAAGGCACTGTTTGGAAAAGAGCCTAGGCCTATTTTTCGCCTTCATCTAGGCTTCTTGCTGCCTCAAAATTCGCCTGAGCAGCAGTAATAGCAGCGCCTACTTCCTCTCCAGGTTCCTCAGAGCTTACTTGATCAAGCATTCCTTGAAGATCTCCCGGGACATAAGGTGACGACACATCACCCTCACCTAAACTCACCATAAATTCAAATACTGATATAAGACGATTCGAAAAAACCGTAGCTTGCTTAATAAGAAGAGTATGCATCTCCGGATTCGACTCGACTAAATCATTATATCGTCTCTTGGACGGATTTTGCCCATAGCACTCCTCTGGATTCTTTAATAATTTTTCACGATAAATCATTAAGCGTTTAAGCATGGCCCGCGCTCCACTTAAAAATTCTTCATTAGCAACCAAGTCTTGCATCTGTTTAGGATCCAATTCCGCAATGGTCATTAACAAATAAACAGACTGTTGTGATTTTTTAATTAAATTAGAGTTAGTTAATGTTTCCGCCATAAGATGATGGTACCCGGTCCAAGCTGTTACAGAACTATCCATAACTCCAGAAGACGTAAGGCCAGTAATTGAGGCATCTTGATCTACACATTTTTGAGTCGCACTTTCTTCAAAACCAGCTGGGAGTTGAGACATATCACGAAGATCTGGATAGCAAGCTCGGCCAGCTTGGCGCAATTCTTCAAAATCATCAGGCAAATCACTAAGATCGTGTCCAGCAATTGAGCTAGATCTTAAAAGGGTGGAATCCATAATTAAAAAGTTAAAAGACAGGATGGTACAGAATAATAACTCAACCCCAATTAAAGTCAAGGGCCTATATTAAATCAAATCACAAGACCTTCTGCCACCTGCCAGACCTCCCCTGCCCCCATCACCAAAACCAAATCCCCTTCACTAACACTCCCCTTCAAATATTCAATGGTTTTCTCAAAACCATCCCCAAAGCGCACATTTTCATGATATTTAGAAAGTTCATTTACTAACTTTTCCGGCGAAACAGCCTCTAAATCTTCTTCACTATCCCTAACCTGATAAATACTCGGAATAATTACTTGATCCGCCTCTTTAAACGACTTTGCAAATTCCTCCAAAAAATGACGCGTCCGGTTGTACTGATGTGGCTCAAAAACTACCACCAAACGATGTTCAGGATACTTTTCACGTGCCCCCTGAATCGAAGCCTGCACCTCGGTTGGATGATGCGCATAATCATCATAAACAAGTGCTTTATTCACCTTCCCCTTAAACTCAAATCTTCGCCAAGAACCCTCAAAAGTATTAATCGCCTCCATCATAATATCTTCCTCCACATCGACTACCGTTCCAGTCGCATAAGCCGCCAAAGCATTCATCAAATTATGCTTTCCTGGAATCTGTAAATCAAAACTTTTCACCTCTTTTTCAGTCGCTGAAAAATAAACCACTTCACAACTTACCCCCTCCGCCACTTTACGAACATTTTCATCATCACCATTAGCCACCAAAACTCCATCTTTTGGTAATTTTGCGACCAATTCTTTAAAAGCATCCAAATAATCATCTAAATCCTGATAATAATCCGGATGATCCAGTTCCAAGTTAGTCAAAACCACAACTTTCGGCTGCAAATGAAGAAAAGACCGCCGATACTCACAAGCTTCTACTAACAACCACTCCCCTTCTCCTAAACAAAAATTCTTACCATCTAACTCCTTCATATTCGTGCCAATTAACACGGTTGGATCACGATGAGATTGCAACAAAATTCTAGTCAAAATCGCGGTGGTGGTGGTTTTCCCATGTGTACCCGCCACAGCAATTGTTTTAAAATCCTTAGAAATTTCACCCAAAGCTTCAAAATACGTTTTAATAGGAATTTTTCGATCACGAGCTGCTTGCAGTTCCAAATTATCTATTGGAATTGCCTCGGTATAAACAACCATTTCCGTATCGTCTGCCACATGAAGCGCTGAATGCCCTACAAAAACACCAAAACCCTCATCTCGCAAAGCTTCCAAAATCGCTGAATCCTCGTCATTTGAACCTGTCACGCTATGGCCCCGTTCCAAATAAAACCGCGCCAAGGCACTCATCCCAATTCCGCCAATTCCTATAAAATGAATATTCATCGTAAAATACTGTAACCCAAGGTAGCCTTAGACGCCAATTTAACCAACACGATTTTTGAGCCTTCCTACACACT
>JABJMC010000042.1 GCA_018659585.1 Candidatus Peregrinibacteria bacterium | reverse complement strand
GATGTTGAGACCACCGCGGAAGATGTTGAGACCACCGCGGAAGATGTTGAGACCACCGCGGAAGATGTTGAGACCACCGCGGAAGATGTAGAAACAACTGCAGAAGATGTTGAGACTACCGCGGAAGAAGCCGAACATCTCACCTTTACTGAAAAATTCACAGCTACCGCTGTGATAGATGCCATGAAAGCGAATGTTCAAATGAGTGGAAATAATTATCAAATTCTTGCAAAAGATGGAGAACCTGGTACATATGTTTACAGTGCCGATGATGGTAAATCAGTAGAGTTTCACTTTGCTAGCATCGATGAAGCAGCTCCTGATAAGGCCACAGTTATTTTGCATGGAGTTTCTGACGATCCACAGGCTATAACAGTTTTGGAGGCCATGAGATTAGCTGACCTTGAGCAGTAATAAATTTTCTTTCTTAAAATGTTTCTCTTACCTAAACGGCTAGCTTTCCAGCAAGCCGGTGATGTGCCGGATTTCTGTGAAGTAAGTAGTCAGCAACAGGATTGTGTTACTGAAAATCAAATTTACCTAAATACTCTACAGAGTAAGATTGATTTAGCAGAACTTTTCTTAAGTGAAAATCCTGATAATGAAAAAGCCAAAAAATTAAAAGAATCAGTTGAGAAAGAAAAAAAGCAATACATCGAAATGATGGATCGTTTAATGGATGTTCTGCGAAAAATTGATGAGCTTACAAACGACAATTTAAACACCGACGATGGAAGAAAATTAATAGGAACAATTTTTAGTATGATAGATCTAGTAGATTTATTATATGAAGAATCCTCCAAAAAATATCCTTCTCAGCATGAGAAATATAAAGAGTTAAAAAAAGTAATAGTTTCTCGCTTTAGAGATATTGAAGGTAATATTGAAGACGTTCTCATCCAAAATGATGTCCGTGTTTTTGTTGGGAGACCTCTTTTACCAGAAAATTTGGAGAGGCTACGCGACCGAGTCGATGGACAAGACGTGGAGCAGTTTTTCCCTTCTGTTGATGGGTTAGGACATTTAGGCGAGGGAGTTGCCTATTATGCGCTTAGAATTCCAGATGCTTGGGACACCCCCAAGGAAATGTCTAAAAACATGGGCCTAGTTTGTAATTGGAAAAAAGTTACTGAGTATAATAAGGACGTTGGTCGAACAATTGAGCCTGGGACAGCTGTCCATATTCCTGCTTATGCTTTTTTAGACGAAAACCTTCGTAGCCATCGACAAGTTAGTTTTTTGGAACTTACGATAGATGAAGCTAGTTCTGATAAATTAGATCGGGTTTTAAAAGCCATGTGTGAGCCAGATGACAATTTAAGTACGAAAGTAATGCTTTTTGGTGAGAGTTATTTTTACGGAAAGCCGCATCCTCGCAATCGTTACGCAATTCCGGTTAGTATGCTGCGGGAAGATTGGCGGGAGCATTTAATGCAGGAATTTCCCACAACAGCAGTTACTCTAAGAAGGAAGGATTACAAAAACCCACAATTATTTAGTCGGATGACAGTTGAGGGCTTAAATCAGGTTCATCCGGAGTCTTTTGAAAGTATGAAAAAGCGAGGATTAGTCAGGAAAGTTGCTGATAGTGATAACTTTGTGTGGGGGTTAAATGGCGCCGGGAAAAACGAATTCCCAGAAGATAATCGCTATTTAACACCTTACGCCGAAGATGTTCTAAACGAAATAGGTAGCAATTTTAAGCAAGCTGCAGGAGGAGATTTCTTTCGAGTCACTTCTATGTATCGCTCTAGACAGTATCAAAAAGATTTAAGTACAAAATCAACAGGCACCGCCGCTGCCTTTTATTCAACTCATTTTTTTGGTAATTCGTTTGATATATCTAAAAAGTATTACTGTGGATCTGGGGGGACGGATTTATGGGCTCCTAATGGGGACAAGATAAAAGACTCAGGTAGACTAAGTGCTAAACTTTTAACTGTACTTTCTGATTTGCAAGAACAGGGGAAAATAATGTTTATTCTCGAAGGGGGTTGCTACCATGTAGCAGTTCTTAACCCAAATGTTCACACTGGGATAGAAGAAAATTCTCACATTGCCCGCCCACATCGGCCAATTAGCCCGGAACCAGAACGAGCGCAAATTTACGAAGAAAATATTCCTGAAAATTTTGATCCTTTAGC
This sequence comes from Candidatus Peregrinibacteria bacterium, assembly GCA_018659585.1. Taxonomy (GTDB): domain Bacteria; phylum Patescibacteriota; class Gracilibacteria; order UBA1369; family UBA12473; genus JABJMC01. The sequence goes on along the minus strand of JABJMC010000042.1, from coordinate 13,120 downwards.
AATTGAGGGCTTCGAAGAGTTCCAGGAACAATTATTAACTGAAATGAGAGCACGGAAAACAGCTGGGAACCCAATGTCACTTAGCGAAATTCAAGCTAAAATAGTGAACGATTTATTGCCAAAAGTCAGAGCGGCTGAATTAGAGGAAACAGCTCGTTTATTAGAAGGTAGAAGTTGGGAGGTGGCACATGTTTACGCCATTTTGATTTCTCGACACGAGTCACAGGATTCCAAGGCTAAATCACGCCGACATCATTTATTTGTTTATGATGAAGATCCGGATGTAGGACAAGATTTAGCAAGTTTTACAACTTGGAGAAGGCAGTATGGGTGGTTTGAAAGAGGTAAATATAACGCTAGCGAAAGCTTGACTATGGCTACAGCCCAGGGAAAACCAGCCGGACGTTACGAAATGTATAAGTACTTAACAGAATCAAATGTTAGTGAGTTTATTGATCCCAATTTGTTAATGGCTTTAGCAGCGCGTGAAACTGGTTATATTGGTTTGGATGGCGGTGGAGAATGCGCTTATACAAAAGGCCCAGTGTTTGGTTATTTCCAAATTACCGGGCTCCAAGGCGAAAAAATTGAGACCAAGGCTAAAGTAATTTTTGATCAACTTGATGACAGTATTCCTGGGGAAACCTGGAATTTTAAAGAATTTAAAGTAAATTTTAATGGGCAGCAATATTCCCTTAATCCTAAGATGGAAATAGCCTTGGCTATTGCAATTCTGCAGCATAATGTAGATGTTTTAGCTGACACCAACCATAATCAAGAACTTCCTGACCAAGAATTACTATCTTTAATTTGTTATAACGGGGGACGGGGGCCTATTGAGTATCTGCTTCAATTTGGTGTATATGTAAACGAGCACCCTAAAGCCAGTAGTGGTAAATACAAATTAACCTACGTAAACCAGCAGGGAGAAGTGGTTGTGAAATGGGTTAGTAAAGCCGCTCGCGATAGAGTGTGGACATATTTAACTAAGGCGATGAGAGCTGATAATGGTAGCATTCAAGAAGAAGAGCAGTTATTTAGCATGAGACATTATTTTAGAGAAACACTATTCCCAAGTATAGATGATGGTCCAGTTAGCCAATTCATTGCTGGTAGAGAAGTTAATCTTCGATCTTCAGAAATCGAAAAAGCTTTCACCTGTAAACCAGGAGTAGTAGGACAAGTTTATATTAGTGAAATTGTTTCTTACGCTATTCAAAATCAATACATGGAGGGTACGGGGAATTATGATGCCATGCATGAAAATGCACTGCGCGACACATTAATATTACTTGGCTCGCCAGGAGATGTGATCAGTGAAGAAAATCTAGCGCAAATAGGAGCCTAACAACAACTTTTAACGGCCTCGGCCACCGCCTCGGACACGCCTTTTTCTGATATTTGAGGGATTATTTTGTCAGCCTTCGGGTCAGCTACCAGCACTGCCAGAGCATGGGCGGATTTTAAGAGCATTTCAGGATTAATGGCTGTGGCGCGGCCGTCGAGTAAGCCTCTAAAAATTCCTGGGAACACCAAAGCATTATTTATTTGATTAGGAAGGTCGCTGCGGCCCGTTGCCATAACTAGAGCGCCACCCTTTTGCGCCTCATTTGGCATGATTTCTGGAGTGGGATTCGACATTGCAAAAACAATGGCTTTGTCTGCCATACTAGAAACCATCTCAGCCGTCACACATTCCGGAACCGAAACTCCAATAAAAACATCCGCGTCTTTCATAGCTTCCGCTAAATCTCCTTTCACTCCGCGTGGATTTGTAATTGCTGCCATTTTCTCCTTATACGGATCTAAATTTTCGCGCCCTTCATAAATAACTCCTTTTGAATCACACATCACCAAATCACTAACTCCGGCCTTAATTAATAACTTAGAAACCGCTATTCCCGCGGCTCCGGCTCCGTTCACGACTATTCGTATGTCTTTAATTTTCTTATTTACAACTTTCAAAGCATTTAATAATCCAGCCAAAGTTACAATTGCTGTTCCGTGTTGATCATCATGAAAAACAGGGATATCCAATTCTTCACGCAAACGTTTTTCAACTTCAAAACAACGTGGCGCAGAAATATCTTCTAAATTTATGCCGCCAAAAGTTGGGGCAATAGCCTTTACGGTGGCCACGATTTCATCAACTTCCTGCGTTGCCAAACAGATTGGAAAGGCATCCACATCCGCAAAATGTTTAAATAAAAGAGCTTTCCCTTCCATCACCGGAAGACCAGCTAAACCACCAATATTTCCCAATCCCAAAACCGCTGATCCGTCAGTTACCACGGCTACTAAATTTCCTTTAATCGTATAGTCATAAGCAGCGGCTGGATCTTTAGCTAGCAAGCGACATGGTTCTGCTACACCTGGAGTGTAAGAAATACTTAAATCATCCAGAGTTTCTAGAGGAACTTTTGACGCGATCTCTAGCTTGCCCCGATGTTCTTTGTGAACCTCAAGGGAACGTGAAAAATAATCCATAATTTTACATTAGTCGGTAGGCGGCGGAGTGGTTGGTTGGGCTACTTCTTCCAAAGCTTGTTCTTCGGTCGGAATCATAACAGCGCTTGATGGGTCTGCATAAATAATTTCATCTTCTTCAACAATTTCTTCATCACTAGTTCCGTGTAAATCTTCCTCTATAGGAATTGGTTCGACCTCTTTGTCACAGCCAGTAAGCATAAAAATTAAAAGTCCAGCAGCAAGTAGTGAAAGTAGTTTTTGCATGATTTAAAAGGTTAAAAAGCAGTAGTTTGGCCTTCTTCAATGTCTAAAATAACATCAAAGGATCGTTCATATTTTAACGTAACATTACCCCACTCGGAATAGTAATAATCCACGGGCCCAGTGCCAACACCAATTGTGTCGGTTTCAATCAATTCTAAATCTTCGAATAAATCCAACATGGCTTGTCCTTGTCCGTCTACTTGAATATTTTCACGCGCCTGGGCAACAATTTCTTCGGGGATTAATTCGGGCTCTACGGGTTCTACGACTGGAACAGGCGAATACACAATACTTTGTTCAATTGCTTCTACATATTCATAGAGCTGGTCTTTTAACAAACCAGTGCCAAAAGTTCCCTGAATAGTTACAAAAACATCGCCCATCTCGATTACTACATCTCGAAAGCCTTCATATTCTCCTAAATAAGTGGCTACCATAGAATAATAAGCTTCGTCGTTTTCCGCGGTAGTGGTTACAATATTCAAATTTTCGTAACCGATTAATCCGGCTTGGGTCGCTGCAAAATAAGTAGTTGAATCTGTTAATTCTTCATTCAAATCTACACGCACAGTTATTACAGCTGAGCCTTCGGTAGTACGATCCCAACTTTCTTGTCCGTTTTCTGTGTCTTGATTCCATAAAATCAAAGTTCCATCATCACCAATAATTTGTTGCCAGTTAGTGGGAGTTTTAATTTTGTAATCAAAAATCTGACTTTGAAGTTCTGGCCAGTTTGTGGAAAGAGAAAACTCATCTAATTCATAAGTTTCGGTAAACATGAATCGATAGATAATCTCAGCCAAATCACCTCGATTAACCTCTAATTCTGGATGTAAATAACCATCTATTTGGGCTTGAATGAAATTTCTTTCCTGACAATACGCTACATACGGCGCAAACCAGTCAGTCGTAAGAACATCCTCATAAGGATCGCTTTCTGGGGCCTCGGGCTCAATATCACGCGCCAGGGCAATCATTTTTAAAGTCTCGGCTAGATTTACTGTTTGAGCCGGTAAAAATGTGCCGTCTTCGTAGCCTTCGATAATTTCTAATTCCGTGGCTTTATAAATATAAGGCGCAAACCAATCATCAAGCGCAACATCGGAATACAAGATTTCTTCTTCGCCGGTTAATTCTGGAACTTCAATTTCACTTCCTAGTAAAATAAGTTTAAGCGCTTCCGCTCGATTTACTTCGTTATCAGGTTGAAAAGTGCCATCCTCATAACCTTGGATAATGCTACGACCTTCAATCCATTGAATCGCAGCGTAGTGTTCGTGCTCTTCAGTGACATCCTCAAAGTTAGCCAGGGCAGTATTTATAAAAATCATTGCTACTAAACCGAAAATTGCCAAAAAACGTTTCATAGAATTTTAGGAATAAACAAGTTCTCCCGGAGAGTATTTATCAAGATTCTTTTCGCCAATTAATTTCACCACTTCATCAATTACTGTGTCAAAAGGAATAATTCTTTGTTGCCCCTTGGCCATGTCACGAATAATTATTGTATTTTCGCGCACTTCGGTAATTCCCAAGATAAGGGTATAAGGAACATTAAATTTATCAGCCAATCGGAGTTGTGCTTTCATGCTGCCTTTTCCAAGAGCTCCTACAGTTTTTACCCCTCGTTCACGTAATTCCCAGATTAGATTTAGACATCTTTTTTTAGCATCATCACCTAGCTGCGCTACAAAAATATGTAGATCATCCTTGGAGGGAACATGAATTTTTTCACGTTTCATATTAAGAATAATTCTTTCCATTCCAAAAGCGGCACCTAATCCCGGGGTGTGAGGACCGCCGATCATTTCCATTAAACCATCATAACGACCACCACCACCAACTGCGTTTTGGGCTCCTTGTGTTCGATCCCAGAATTCAAAAACCGTTCGAGTATAATAATCCAAGCCCCGTACTAATTTATCATTTTCTACGTATTTAATTTCTGAAGCTTCCAAGAATTCCAGCACTTTACCGTGAAATTCTTTACAATCCTTACAGAGGTACATTTTGAGTTGGGGAGCTAGTTGCGCCAAAATTTGGCAATCTTCTTCTTTACAATCAAGTAATCTAAGCGGGTTTTTTTCTAATCGACCCACACAGCGATCACAAAGTGAGCGCTCTTTGCCCACGTAATAGTTTTGTAATTGCGTTATATATTCTTCGCGACACGCGGCACATCCAATCGAATTAATTTGTAGCTCCAGTAAGTGAGCAATTCCTAAGTCTTCAAAAATTTTGTGAGAAAGCTGAATAACTTGAGCATCAAGAGCCGGATCTGATTCACCAATTATTTCGTATCCAAATTGCCAGAACTGTCTATAACGGCCTTTTTGAGGACGATCATATCGAAAATGTGGTTCAATATAATAAAGTTCTACTGGTTGGGGGAGTTCTTTCATGCCATGTTGTAAGTAAGCACGCATCACGCCAGCAGTACCTTCTGGTTTTAGAGTAAAACTGCGATCTTTACGATCTGTAAAGGTGTACATTTCTTTTTGAACAATGTCGGTGGCATCGCCAATACTACGTTGAAAAACATCGGTAAATTCAAAAACTGGAGTTGTAATTCGACGGAAACCACTTTGTCGGCAACGGTGACGAACAACTTTCTTAATATGAGTGTAGTAAAGCTGATCATCCGGGAGAATATCAAAAACTCCCAGCGGTGTTTGCAGTTTACGGAGTTTTTTCTTTTTGGGCTCAGTCGGGTCGTCAGACATGAAGAAAGTAAGTTAAAGGCCGATAAGAAATAGCACTCTTTACCTTATCACCAGATTGGATCAGAGGCAAGCCTCAGCCTCTATGTTTTGCCACGTAGCAAAAGACTCTGGTTTTTTCTGATATTCAAAGTAACCAGCCCCCGCAATCATGGCCGCATTATCCGTACAATAGACTGATTTTTGAGGGTAACGAAAACCTATATTTAAACCAGATGCCATTAAGCGTTTATGAGTTAATTCACGCAAACGCTTGTTAGCTGACACTCCGCCAGCTAAGTGGATTTCTTGGGCGCTGAATTCCTCGGCTGCACGGAGTAACTTAGCACTCAAAACATCACAAACTGCTTCTTGAAAAGAGGCTGCTAAATCAGCGTGATTAAGTTGCTCTCCTTCTTCCTGAATAAGTCGAAAAGTAGCTGATTTTAATCCGGAAAAACTAAAATCATAGCCATCGCGGATCATGGCGCGCGGCAATTCATAACGTTCTTTATCTCCATCCTCAGCTAAGCGCGAAATCTCTGGGCCGCCAGGGTAGGGTAGCCCTAATAAGCGCGCCACCTTATCAAATGCTTCTCCCGCGGCATCGTCTCGCGTAGATCCCAAAATCTGCAAATCTCCATGATTTTTAATCAAAACAAGTTCATTATGTCCTCCCGAAACAGTCAAAACCATCATTGGAAATTTAATTTCATCTTCTAAATCTAACCAATTCGCATAAATATGACCTTCAATATGATTTATCGGAATAAGCGGCTTTTTACCAATCAAAGCCAGAGTATTGGCCGTACTAGTTCCCACTAATAATGACGAAATTAAACCTGGTCGTTGCGTCACTGCAATTCCATCAATTTCGTTTATGGTAACGCCGGCCTCAGTCAGGGCTTCATCAATTACTGGTAAAATTTGGGGGACATGTTCGCGGGCCGCCACCTCTGGGACTACGCCACCAGTCTTTCGGTGCAAATCAATTTGCGACGCAATAATATTGGAACGAACAATTTGTCCATTTTCAACTACTGCTGCCGCTGTTTCATCACAAGATGTTTCAATTCCTAGAATTAGCATGGACCTAAGATACCAAAAGAAACCCGCAAACCCAAGGCTTACGAGCTTCTTTAAGATTTAAGAGAAATTACTCAGTTACTTCTTCAGCAACTTCTTCAACTACTACTTCTTCGGCAGCTTCTTCAGTTACTTCTTCAGCAACTTCTTCAGCAACTTCTTCAACTACGTCCTCAACAACTTCCTCAACAACAACTTCTTCAACGTCTTCGACGTCTTCAGTAGCAGGAGGTAGACAACCAACAAGAGCGAAAGCGAATACCGCTAAACCTAAAAGTGCAAGAAATTTTTTCATAGCAAATTGGCTAAAGTATAAAAGGTTTTTAGGGTTGGCCCATTATTAACATAAAGTTAGCTTCCTGGTATGGAAAATAACTTGCAAAAACGTCATCTTATTATAAAAAACATTTTGTGATAAGATACCTGTAAATGGAAAAAACCTCGATAAAAATTGTAAAAATTCTGCAAAAAGCAGGGCACGAAGCGTATTGGGCTGGAGGGTCAGTTCGCGACATGTTACTTGGGGTGGACCCCAAAGATTACGACATTGTAACCAGTGCCAAACCTGATGAAATCGAAGATTTATTAGAAAAAACCATTCCCATTGGAAAAGAATTTGGAGTGATTTTAGCAGTAGAAGGGGATCATCATTTCGAAGTGGCAACTTTTAGATCCGATAGTGGGTATTCGGATGGCCGCCGTCCAGATGCCGTTATTTTTACGCATGCCGAGGAAGATGCAAAAAGGCGTGATTTTACCGTGAATGGCATGTTTTATGACCCTCTTGCGAAAGAAACCTATGATTACGTCGGCGGCCAAAAAGATTTAGAAGAACATTTAATTCGCTTCATCGGGGACCCGCACGAACGCATTTTAGAAGATCATCTTCGAATTCTGCGCGCCATTCGTTTCAAAAACACTCTCGATTTTCAATATCACCCGGACACGTATCAAGCCATTCTGACACACGCTAAATTAGCGGACAAAGTTTCTGGTGAACGTCTTCGCGACGAATTTAGCAAAATGATTTCTTGTGATCATGCGTTAGAGGCTCTCGAGGATTTGTTAGAAACCGGAATTCTCGAGGAGATTCTCCCGGAAGTTTATGCCATGAAAGGTGTGGCCCAACCTTATCAATATCATCATGAAGGTGATGTTTGGGAGCACGCCAAAGGGTGTCTTGACTCATTGGCCAAGTACTCCAGCCTGAATTTGCGGTGGGCTACTTTTTTGCACGATGTGGGTAAACCCGTTACTTTTAAATTAAAAGAGCGCATTCGTTTTGATAGCCATGCCCAAGAAGGTGTTAAAATTGCGCGTAAGATTTTAAATCGCCTCAAATTCCCCAAAAAGGACATTGATCATATCTGTTGGCTAATCGAACACCACATGATGCTTCCGAATTTTCTTGATATGCCCTTAGGTCGCGCACGTCACTGGTTTCTTCTCCCTCATTTCAAAGATCTCCTCGCTATTTTCGAAGCTGACATCGCTGGCACAGACCCAGCCAACTATGAACTTTATACCAAGGTAGTAGAACTTTACGAAGAAACCATGGAAAAGATCCCCGAAGATCCCGCCCCCATTCTTACTGGCACCGAAATTATGGAACTTCTTAATATCAAACCCGGTAAAAAAATTGGCGAAATCACCATTGCCTTGCGCGAAAAACAACTGGCCCACGAAATTAACACCAAGCCTCAGGCGGAGAAGTGGGTTCAGCTTGAGTTTGGTACTTAAGTTGAATTGCAAAAACATCAGCAATATCTTCGTGTTTCAAAAGAATCTCAGCAAACATTTGTTGAGCTCTATCCGGGCACTCAAATCCCAGATTCATCAGCATTTTTAAAGTTGGTATATCACTAACTCGCGTTGTAAAAGTCGTCGATTTTTCTTTCCAAGCCTCCAAAATAATGTGTTTAAACCACAGTTCAAAAGCTTGCTGAAGCGCTTCATCAGAGTAAAAGTCACGATTCAGCCCTTCTTGCGAAGCCATTAAACTAAAAGAATTTTCTTCGTTTTGTAACATTGCAAAACGAATAACGGGGACAGTTACTCCTTGTCCATAATAAGGTCGGTCACCTTCTTCAGCCGCCACTTGATGCAAAAAATCAAATTGCATTACTCTCCCCATATCAAACCTAGGGGTTGCTTGAAGAGTAACAGCATCATCATCTGGTCCCCCCGACATACTTAAAGCAAGAGGGTAAGGTGTAAATCCATTCTTTAAAAAACTAATCAAGGGAACTTCCGCCGCTGCTTTGACTCGGTCAATATCAACTCGAATATTTGGGATGCGATTCTGCGCGGGCAGTAATTCTGGCGGCTGGCTCATATGATTAGTTATTTTTGTGGCCGCAAATATAAGGTTTAGGTTGTAAAAAGTCAATACACGCATAAAACATCTTGCCACTTTTGCAAAAAGAGATACAATTATATCCAACCCTTTAGCCACCCACCTCATGTCCCCTGAACCAACCCCCTTAGCTTATTCCGGAACTGACGATCAAACAGAGTTCCATAATTTAGCTAGAGTTGAAGAGGGACTACGAAAGTTTTGGCCTCAGTCATTAGTCGATAGAGGGCAAGATTTTGAAACTGCCAGTGAGGAAGTTTTAGGTAGGGTTAGAGAGAAAATGGAAATGTGGATTAAGAAGCTCAAGGTTTGGCAAATCGACAATTATTTTTTGGGGCAAGTAGATGGCAAATTGCATTTTTGTTTTGAGGGTCCAGTTACTAGCATTACAGGAGGGGATGTGGGTAATGATATTTTTGTAACCAGTGACGATATTCAGCCCATTAATCCGGAGGCTAATGATTTTTATGGTTGTGCAGTGAGTATTACTTTTGATCATACTAGTGGAGAATGGGATTTTGGAGAAAGGCTAAAACACCCAGAAGTATCCTTAGGCACTCATAATAAAATAGAGATAACCGGCATTTACCGAGCTAAAGACTTAAGTCCTGCCCCCGCTCTACCACTTGCCGAAGCCTAGCCCTCATTCAGAACCACTTTATGTCCGTCTTTTTCAAGCATGGCTTTGATTTTTTGTACGGATTTTCCGGCTGGAGGCTTAACGCCTTTTAATTTGTAAGGTTGCTTTAATTCTTTCCATTTAAACACCCCAAAAGTGTGATAGGGGAGTAATTCAATTAACTCAAAATTCACTTCTTTTAAAAATTTGCGTAAAGCTGTTAGATTTTCTTTAGTGTCTGTCCAACCTGGTAAAACCACATATCTAAACCAAATTCGCGCCTTCTTTTTACTCAAATGGCGAATATTAGATAAAATCGGTTGATTAGTAACACCAGTTAACTGACGGTGTTTTTTATCATCAAAATGCTTCAAAGAAATCATCCACAAATCAGCAAGTGGCAAAAGTTCATCCAAATGACACGGCACTGTAAAACAAGATGTATCAATGGTGGTGTGGATTTTTTTCTTTTTACAAAGCTTAAAAAATTCCTTGGTAAACTCGGGTTGCATAATTGGGTCCCCGCCAGACAAAGTTACTCCGCCATCAGAATTCTCAAAATAAGGTTTATAGGGAAGTACGGTGTTTAGTAATTCTTGCGGCGTCAATTCCTTGTAATCCACCATGTCCAGCATGTCCACGTTATGACAATACTGACACCGAAGAGGACACCCTTCCATAAAAACCACAAACCTAAGACCTGGACCATCTAAAGTTCCAAATGATTCAAAAGAATGAATTCGACCTTTTAGCATATTAAAAAGTTTTATGGAAAGTTCTAGAAATTACCTCTTGTTGTTGTTCTTTGGTGAGTTTAATAAAATGTACCGCGTAACCAGATACTCGAATTGTAAGTTGCGGATATTTGGCAGGGTTTTTCATGGCGTCTTGAAGGACTTCGCGTTGTAAAACATTCACGTTTAAGTGGTGACCTCCTTTGTGAAAATATCCGTCTAACATGCCACGCAAATTAGCAGTGCGTTGTTCTTCGGATTTTCCAAGACTAGAAGGTGTAATAGAAAAAGTATTAGAAATTCCATCGCGACAGTATTCGTATTTAAGCTTGGCCACGGAATTGAGTGAGGCCAGTGCGCCGGATTTATCGCGGTTGTGCATGGGGTTGGCACCAGGAGCAAAAGCTTCACCTTTGGCGCGTCCATCAGGAGTAGCGCCAGTGTGATGTCCGTAAACTACGTTGGCCGTAATTGTGAGTAGTGACACGGTATGTTCAGCGCCACGATAGGCTGGGAATTTACGCAAAGATTGAATAAATTTGCGAATAACTTCCACTCCAATTTTATCCGCGCGATCGTCGTCGTTACCAAAAGCTGGATAATCACCTACGATTTTGAAATTCTTAGCCACCCCTTTTTTATTGCGAATTGGCGTAACTTTGGCGTGCTTAATAGCTGATAAACTATCAATCACAATCGAAATCCCAGCAATTCCAAACGCCATATAGCGGTGAATAATAAGATCATGCAACGCCATTTGTTCAGATTCATAATTATAGCGATCATGACTGTAATGAATCGTATTCATAGTCTCGACGTATTTTTTACAAAGCCAGTCCATGCGTTTAAAAAACTCTTTTTTAACCTCTTCGTATTTAAGTGGTTTTTGGTGCTTCATTTTAGGAACACCTTCCACAATTAACTCATCATCCATCTCGTCACGGCCTTGATTAATGGCCAGCAATAACAGTTTTGGTAAATTACATCGTGCCCCAAAAAACTGCATTTCTTTACCAATTTCCATGGCCGAAACACAACAGGCAATCCCGTAATCATCCCCGTGGTACGGCCTCATTAACTCATCGTTTTCAAACTGAATTGAGCTCGAACTAATCGAAATTTTGGACGCATAATCCTTAAATCCTTGCGGCAGTCGGTGTGACCACAAAATTGTTAAATTTGGTTCTGGAGCTGGACCAAGGTTTTCCAAAGTATGCAGTAAACGGAAGGAAGTTTTGGTAACCAGAGTTTTGTTATTTTTGCCCATGCCACCCAGTACACAAGTCACCCAAGTTGGATCACCAGCAAACAAAGCGTTATATTCTGGCACGCGTAAGTGCCGCACTAGTCGGAGTTTTATCACAAAATCGTCCACAAAATGCTGAATTTCGATTTCGCTATATTTGCCACTCGCTAAATCCCGTTCCGCATAAATATCAATAAACCCGTCAATTCGCCCAAAACTCATAGCGGCCCCGTCTTGTTGTTTAACTGCTCCTAGATATCCAAAGTAAAGCCATTGAATTGCCTCTTTGGTGTTTTCGGCCGGCCGACCAATGTCGCAGCCATAGGAATCAGCCATGGTTTTTAAATCTTTCAGCGCCTGAATTTGATCATGAGCCTCGTCCCTTAATCGTAAATTTTCGTCATTCATGTACAGACACTTGGCATTTAACTCTTTCTTTTTTTCAACAATCAAATGATCCACCCCATACAAAGCAACCCTTCGATAATCACCAATAATCCGACCCCGACCATAGTTGTCAGGGAGTCCAGTAATAATTCCTTTTTTGCGGAATAAATTGTGCTTTTCCGGAGTATAAAAATCATCCCAATTCAAATAAATATCAAAAACCGCACTGTTATGAGTTTTTACATGATCGCGATAAAGAGCCTCAACTTTGGGATCCAATTTGTAGCCATAAGATTCACAAGCTTTGCGAACTAACCTCACTCCACCCAGTGGCTTAAGTGCTCGCACCAATGGCTTGTCGGTCTGTAATCCCACAATCGATTCATTTCGTTTATCAATATAACCTGGCTTGTGGCTGGTTACCGTGGAGGCAGTCTTGGTATCAATTCCTAGAACTCCACCTTTTTTAAATTCTCGTTTTTGGAGTTTTTCCACTTTTTTCCAAAGTCTCTTAGTTTTGGCAGAGGGACCTTTTAGGAAAGATTCATCGCCTTTGTAGGTCTGATAGTTTTTTTGAATAAAATCCCGGACATCAATGGCTGTGAGCCATTTTCCAGGCTTAAATCCCGAATAGATTTTCGGGAGTTTGGATTTTTTAGAAGGCATATTTAAGGGAGGTTTATAAAATCCCTTCTAATATACCATTCTAAGATCTCCTATCAACAATTTCTTGGGCTATTTTGGGAATTAACTCAATAACAGGTTTTGTATTTAAATACGTTTCAAAATGATCAGGTTTTTTATATAGAAGAAGGCTAACCCCTTTTTCTAGAAGATCCTCTACGTCCCCTAAGTTAGCATAATTGATATCTCGATCAGCAAAAGTATTGTCATCTGCGAGTTGTTCTACATCATCAAGGAATTCCTGAAATTCTTCACGAGTTAGTCCCTTTTTACTTACTTGATTTAGAACCGCAGTACGAAATCTGACCCAGGCCGAAATATCTTCTCCTTTAAAATTTAAATCATTCCCTCCAAAAAATTCATTAAACATATCATCTGCTTCGGCCAAGCTTATTTGTGCACCAAGAGCTTCTTTGCGTTCTGGATCATTAAATTGAGTTGTATTCACATCCCCAAACTCAATAGGGTTTCCAGTGCATGAGTCAGGAGTTTCGGAAGCTTCTAGGTGTTCAGACATTCTATTTCAATTTTAGTATCTTCACTTAATTATAACACATTATAAGATCTCATGCAAGT
>JABJMC010000041.1 GCA_018659585.1 Candidatus Peregrinibacteria bacterium | reverse complement strand
GTGCGTGTTGTTTTAAAATCAAAACGTAAACAGGCACGTGGGGCGGCTGTTTTCTACTAATTTTTTTTAGGTAAAAAAACTACCTTTCCTCCTGATAAAAGTCAATGCAAAAGCCATAAAACCCCTTTTGCGTCAACAAAAATAGGTTCTAATCTATGATTCTCTCATTTTTTTCCTATATCTGTCTTCTAATTCTTGCGTAGTTGGTTCATCTCCGTTCAAAACAAACCAAGGTCTTTGCCCTTCTATTTTTTGGCCAATTAAATTATTTTTAGCAGCTGGTTCCGCGTAAAAATAAGTAACTCCATCAATAACTGTTTTATCGGGACGATCTGGGAATGGTCCCCAGGAATCAGCCTGTTTTTTTCTATAAAACCCTTCAAAATCACCTTGCACGGCAACCGTGGCATGCCTGACAGTCCCACCGCCTTCCTCTGTTGAAGGCATATTAGAAATAATAACTCTATAATTAATATCAACTGATTCTAGTAACGAAGCATACAAAATTGTTAAATCATCACACGCCCCTCCTCCATACGCTAAAGTAAAAGATGGAGGCTGAAGAAAATTAGCTCTTTTATCATCGTCTGGGTGATATTTTAAAGATTGCACAAAAGCCAACAAAACTGCGGCTTTTTCTTCATTGGAATCACACCTTTGAGTAAGGACCGTTGCTAATTTCTGTACAGTTTCATCTTCCCCGTTAATATAAGCGGTTAAATTTGGAAATCGAGCGTAACTTAAACGTTCCCCTTCAGTAATATTTACCGCCAAAAAATTGTCTCTATTTCTATAAATTCCCGTGGCTTCTAAATCCTCTTCTACATGCTCAACATTAACTTTAATTGTTAAATCTCCTAATTCATCTTCAATCCCCTCTTTCCAATTTAAATTTTTATCACCTATCCCCCACGCTCGAGTAGCCACGGCTTCAAAAGTAAGTGGAACTTCCTCTAGCCGATAAGCGTAATGAGGCGGCTTTTCACGACCTTCCGGATTAATAATGCGTACACTTAATTGTTCGAGACGGTGCTCAATTTGATTGTTAATTATTTCACAACTATCGTCATTATCTGAACATTCTGGTAAAGAAAATCTATTCATTTTATTTGAATTTTTGTTTGTTAAATCTTATTATTATACCTGAAAATACCTTTTTAGGGAAGCTTTGTTGGATGGCACTGTTGGATTATCTCCAACCTCCTGGGCCCTCACTTAAATCATCACGCGTTGCAGTACATCCCTCCTGTAAAAGTTCTGGTCGATATTCAAAATGCATAGTGTCGTAGTGATACCATTTTCCACCCCAAATAAACCCGTGTTTTTCAAAAACCTCCGCAATTTCCATTGGCACCCGATTTACGTATGGCTCAGGATTGTCACCCTCAGCCCAACGCCAATAATTGCCATTAGCAACATTAATATCTATGGCAATCCCAAAACTATGAGTGCTAGCTCTTTCGGTCCCAGCAATTAGGCGCCAATTAAAAGTCCCCCCACTCGCTTCTAAAAAAGGTCTTAAGTCTGGGTTAGTTGTACATAAAACTTCTAATTCATCGGCTACTTTTTGCAATTGATCGGCTACTCCGTTGATATTGGTCATTTTTACAGTTGTCCCAAACCATCTAACCGGAACTAAATTTGCTTTTGCCTCAGCTTCACTATCCCCGTACATTTTTCGAAAAAACTCCTCATCCCGCGCCCGCCCCGGGTCAAAATCTTCTGGTAAAGGTGAATAGTTGGGCCCTGGAATATACCTTTGGAACATCTGATCCTCTAAATCCGCGTCAGTTAAACGCTCTTCGTGAACCTTAAAACGACCATCATCATACTGCATGCGGGTGCCGTCTTTCCAGATAAGAGTATTGCCCTCTGCTCCTTGCAATTGATCTGGATAAGCAGCGACTAAACATTTCAAACCCTGATGAGGTACGTAATTTGGATCTGTGGCCAACATTTCGGCATCTGTTTTTTTTACCGCTAACAAAGCCAACATCATCATGCTGAGCATCGCGATTCTTTGCGCAGTTACAATCCCGCGTGGCATTGAAGTTCTAACTTTTTCTGATTGATGTTGAGGACTATTTTGTCCACGTAAAAAACTTATTCCCATAATTAAATTTACTTTTGGCGAATAATATACAATATACCTTCGTAATTGTCAATTGCGCGACTGGTCTAAAAGCCTTCCGCAAACTCCTTAACAATTTGGCCAGACTCTTTGATTCGTTCGGCAGTATCCAAGAAAACCACTCTAAACCAACCAGGTCGAGGAAATTCAAATCCCTGCCCGGGCACAAGATGAACTCTTTTTTGAATAAGCAATTCACGGGCAAATCTTTTTTCATCTTCAAAATTATCAATTCCTTCAACTTGGAAAAATCCATAATAAGCACCATCTGGTTTAGGCATGGACAAAGGACCCTGGTTAAAAGCCTCGTACATGGCATCTTTTTGTTGACCAGTTAGTTCTTTTAAGTGGTCTAAATGAGCCAAAGTGTCTAAATCACTGCGGTCAATTGGCTCCGCGGAACCAGCCTCTAGATTGCCGGCTATTCTTTGTTCATAATCAACTAAGTCCTTCAAAACTGGGATCGCCCCTCGTTGTCCAAGAGTGTTAGGACAAAGGCGAGCCGTGGCCACGGTATTAGCAGCATCAAAAACTTTGTCCGCTTTATGATCGCGGTCAATAAATACTCCCCATCCACAACGCCAACCAGCGGCTTTTCCTAAACCTTTAGAAATCCCACTAATTACTACAGTTGGAACCCCTCTTTCGTAGGCTAAGCTCCCCATTGAACAAAATTCGGACTGGGCTTGTTCGTCATACAAATCTTCACAATAAATTTCATCGGAAATAACAAACAATCCATATTCTTCGGCTAAATCCAAAATTGCTTCCAGAGATTCGCGGCTAAAAATAGCTCCCGTCGGATTATTGGGTGAATTTATGCAAAGCACTTTGGTATTAAAATCAATAAGAGCAGCTAATCCCTCAACATCAAACTTCCATTTTTTTACACCGCCTTCCTCTGTTACGTCCAAGGTTATGGTCTTTAATTCCTCCCCCATTTTCCCCATAATAGAAGAATACAAAGGATAAATCGGCGAAGTCCCAATGGCATTTTCACCGTTTTCAACTAATGCTTCTAGGAAAATTTGAATCACTTCACTGGCCCCGTTTCCGACCACAATTTCACGAGGAGTTATGGCCCTTTCTGGCATATTGGCGTTCTGATTTTGGAAATATAAATTATAGAATTCCGCGGCTAATTCTTTGACTCTTTCGGCCCCGGCGTGATGCTCATAACCACTGCATTTTGTGATATCAGCCACGACTGCCTGGAACATAGCCTCAGAAGGATATTGTCCGTAGAGCCCAGGATTTCCAATATTTAATTCATACATATAAAACTGCCCGTCATTTATGATTGTAGCTGCTTCTTCTTTGGACATTGGTCCTTGAGCTAAATGCGCTGCAAAAAGCTCCTCTAACTCTGTTAAATCTTGTTTGAAGTTAGTGGCCTCTAAGTCTAGTTTTTGCGTTGAGACTGCTTGGGCAGCCTCCCGTAAGGCTGGAATTAAAGCTGGGATGTCGGCGGTGGTAAAAGTATCATTTGCCTGAGCTTCTACAACCTTTGTCATGGCGGCCCGAATGTTTACCCAATCTCCGACCAAAGCAATCATTTCAATATCACGAACTGCATATTCAGCAGCCAGTGCTCGCTCGGCTGGTTTAAGCTCTTTGCTCTCTAAATAATTGGCAATGGCAGCTTTTAATTTATCGAGGAAATTGGCTTGAGAAGTATCAACCAAAGCGTCCAAAGAACGCTCTACTCTTTGCCGTAACTGGTCATAATCAACTACCTCCCCTTCTTCAAAATATTCTTGAATACAGTAATGAGCCAAAAATGATGAGGCGTATGGGATGCTGAAATCACAACCTAAATTTTCTAACAAAGTGGTAAACACAGCGCGACGACGTTGTTCTAAACGCAAATACTCACTGGTCCTGGTTTTTTTATCAGCCAGCCGGGAAAGTTCCGTCTCTAATAATATTCCTAAAGAAAAGATGTCAGCAGAAGGAAGAGCTTTTAAAAGTTCCGCGGCCTTAGCCCATGATTCATCACCTACTTCTCCAAGATCTCCGCATAATTGTTGCGCTATTTCACGAGCACGTTGTGGATCAACACTTCCAGCTGGATTTAGGGCATCAGCTCCGATTAATACTCCCATTAAAGCACGGTGGGCTTCTTGCAAAGTAACTTCTGATTCTGGAGTGGCTTCTAAGCCGTGAGTAGTGGTTGCGGGGACTGATTTATTCATAAGATAAGGAAGGTTTAATGAATTTGTAATTTTTTCTTAATGATTTTGATTTTTAGTTTATCAAAATCTCGTTGTTTTCTAGATAATACACTATGTCTTAAATTTGCTTTTTTTATGGCGTTTTTAGATTCTCTAATTTCGTCCACAAGTCCAAATATGCGTTTTACTAAGTCTTGTTTGGCCAATTTCTAACTCATAAAGAATGAAAATTGGGGCGAAACAATTAACCACATCATAATTGATGAATTTGAAAATGCAAGGGGGGAGAATGGATTAATCTAAGCAGTTTGAACTCCCTTAGGTGCAACTGAATAAACGACAAACATTAACATTGGGACAGTGAGAATTAAAGCCCAGGTACCCATTTCGGGGGCGGCTCCTCCACCGCCGCCTTCAGGTTCAACATACTCCATATCATAAGTAAAACCAGGAGAGACTATTCCACCAAAACCTGTCACTTCCGCCTCCCAGGCATCCTCATCTTGAGCTGCAGGAACTGGGTTTAAGCTATCCCAAACAGCAAACAAATCATGAGTTTGACTCCCTCCATTATAAAAATATGCAAGCGCGTCAGGCGTCCCTAAAGATGTACTGCCATCTATGATGGTAAATGTTATGTCAGCAGGATCATAACAATAGTCTAGGGTTACTATTGGATCGGTTTGTAAGTCAATGGGCTGACCTGAACCTGGACAGGTAATTGAATCGGCACTAGTCATGCCATCACCTCCATTATATAAAGTTAATAAAAGCGTAGTATCATTATCACCATCATTATCTATATCCATAACGGCATTAGGCAATTCTCTATCTGCATCAATAACCCAATCTGATTGTGTTGTAGACCAGCTTCCTGCCCCAGCTATTACCGAAGCCGAGATAGTTACATCGGTTAAATCATCTATCGCATTAGCTGCATCAAAAATAATTAGTATGCCGAACTCTCCTTCATAAGCAAAAGCCACAGTAGGGTCGCCATCCCATCCATTTCCACTAAAAGTAATATCACTCACATCATAACAATAGTCCGCGCCCCCATACTCCCCGCAATTAGCAACATTATGTCCCTGGCTAGTTACGGCTTGATCAAATTCAACTTCAACATAGGTGTTATTATCAAACTGATCGCCTGAAGGGGTGTAGGAGACACTCTCAATAGCCGCTGCAAAAGCGGTTTGCGCAAATATTGGTAACGCTACAATAGATAACGTTAAAAGAGAGGTCAGAATGGACCAAGCTGTGAATTTCTTTAATTTGTTCATGGGAGGGGGTTAAAGCTAATATGAGTGACTTATTGAGAATACCATGTTTTGAGGGGGGGGGGTAAATCTTTTTGATGGAGCGGGTAACGGGAGTAATATTTGTTTCACAAATATTGATGCCATCACTCTCTCAAAACTGCCCAAGTAAACTTGGTCGATTCCTCGCTCGCTCGACATTACGAACCCCTTTGGGTTTCGCTCCCTTTTACCACAAAATAAAAAACCGCCCTTATTGGGCGCTTTTTATTTTGGAGCGGGTAACGGGAGTCGAACCCGTGTCTCTGCCATGGCAAGGCAATATAATAGCCACTATACGATACCCGCGAATTGAAAATGTTCAGGCGCCAGGTGTGGCGCGACAGTAAATATAGCTGAGAGAGAGACGGATTTCAAATGATTTTTGGGAATCTGTGCCCGGGCACGCGGGCTTGTGCTATACTTTTTTTAAAATTAATCTTTTGTTATGCGTAAAAAAATCTTACTCCCCCCTTTAATTTTGGCGGGGCTCATTGCTGGTTATCTACTTTTGGGCTCTGAATCTCAAGACATCCCCCAAGAAAATCTTCTTGAAATTGAATCCACCCTAGCTGCTCCCACTGAGTTTACCTTGGAAACCCTTGGTCTTGGTGAGCAAACAGGTATGGATTTAAAAGGCCGCAGCATTATTATGGCTAATGTTGTGGAGTTAAATGATGATACTTACCGCATGTATTACACGGTGAATTCACCAAACTTTACAGAAATTCGGTACGCGGATTCTGAAGATGCTATTACCTGGGAAGATTTAGGAACGTCTCTTGCTGGGGCCACGGATCCGAGTGATCGCGAATTTGTAATTGGTGGCGCCAGCGTAATTCAATTACCAGACGGACGATACCGTATGTATTACCGAACTAGTCAGGACGAATACGAAGGTCAGCCGGACTATCACATTAGAAGTGCCATTTCAGAAGATGGCACCGTTTTTGAGCGCGAAGAAGATGTAGTAATGGAAATTCAACCGCATGAACCAAATTCCGAATTCCAATTAATTGGGCACGCTAAGTTTTTTATAAATGACGAGGGGCTTTATATAGGGATTATTACGGCTAATTTTGTAGATGATAATGGCCCCAGCGATATTATGGTGACGACTTCAAAAGATGGCCTTAACTGGAGTGAATCTAAAGTAGTTTTTGCAGATTGGCATGATCCAGCTGTGGTCTACTATGAGGGTCAATATTTAATTTACGCGACCTACTTAAAGGAGAGTCAGGGGGTAGCCACGTCTAGCGATGGAATTAATTGGTCCCCGATGGAATCAATTTCTTTTAAGGAGGCTGATGAAACTCCCCTCTCTATTGATGAACATGGCCTAGGAGATTTAGACGCCATTGTTACCAAAGAAGGCAAACTCTTGCTCTACTCTAACTTTGCTAGTCCTGGAAAACCCTCGCGAGATATTGCTGTTTATTCGGTATCTGGTTCTTGATCTTTTTTGCGCCTCCAAAATTTCCATCGATTGCGAATCCTATCTCTTACAGATTCTGGTTTTTGCACGTGATAGTTTATGATTTTTTTCGAATGATCGTAATCTTCGGGCAAGGTAAATTCTCCATTTTTGAGAATTGTTGCTCCCTTGCGATTGGTTTGTCTTAAAATTGCTTGAGCTACTTTATCAGAAATACTAGAAGTTAATTTTGTTAGCTCTTTTTCATTTACCTCGGCTTGTGGTGGCACAAAATCTTCTACTTTAGCTAGGTTGGCAAACATTCGCCCACCAGGAACAAGATTACTAATTCTTTGCTTAATCCAACGACGGTAATTTTTGATAGTTTTACGTTCGGAATTAGCGTGAAGTTTAGGATAAATAGAGCCGGTCCGAGGTGAAAACAACACCGCTGTTTTTTTCTTTAACTTAATATCTTGAACATGATTAACATCTTCGATTAAAAACTGATCTTCCCTAAGCTCGGCACAAGCCTCTTCAAACTCAGTTTTCTTAGCCCCGGAAAGCCCCATAATTTGAACAGCCCAAACTCCTTTTGGAACTCGCACTAAAATGCGATCCAAAAGCCCACGCGGCTTACAATATTTTACAATAGCGGCCAAATTACGTGTCACAAAATGATCCACCACAATCATTCCTTTTGAGGGAATTGGCATTTCATCGTTAAAACAGGCGCCGACATCTTCGCTAGTTTCATAATTAGGGTCGTAACCTTTAAATTTAGTGAAAGCGCGGTGCATATTCAAAACCAACCCAGCTTCTTCCTTCATCCCCTTTTCTATAAGGTCATCTAAAATTATTTTCATCCTCTTTTGATGTCCTGGATCTTGAGGATTGTTTTGTTCGCTACTTAAAAACGGAGCCACATATTCATCCCACTTAGCTTTAATAGCCGCTGGCAAGCGCAAAGCACTTATACTCTGTTCCAAAAAATCCTGAGGCTTTTGATAAAGTTCAGAATCTAAAATTGACGGTATATGAGTGGCTTTTTCGACAGACATATTAGTGCTTTAGACTTTTTTATTTTAAATTGATTTTGATTTTTGTCAATACTCAAAAGGCCCGCATTGAGCAGGCCTTTTTATGTACAAATTTTTCACAGAAACTTACGCCAATGGCGGACCAGCCGGATCAGATGGATCGTGCGCTGGAGCTGCTGGAGACGGAGGAGGTGCGGCCGGTGGTGGACCAGCTGGTGGACGTGGTCCTCCTGGTTTTGGTCCTCCTGGACGTGGACCGCCCGGACGATCACCTTTTGGTGGACCGGCAGAACGTTCTGGTCGAGGCAATAAAGCTTTTCGAGATAAGTTATAACGACCTTGGCCATCAACTTCCATTAACTTAACTTTTACTTTGTCGCCAAGCTTAACTACATCTTCTACTTTTTCGACACGGTGATGTTCTAGTTCAGAAATATGAACCAGTCCATCCTTACCAGGTAAGAATTGAACAAAAGCTCCAAAATCCATGATTTTTACAACTTCTCCATCAAACTCTTCGCCAGCTTTTGGAATGTAAGTAATTTTATTTACCCATTCGTAAGCTCTTTGACCACTTTCTTGGTCTGGAGCAGTAATCATTACTAATCCGCT
Organism: Candidatus Peregrinibacteria bacterium; assembly: GCA_018659585.1. Lineage (GTDB taxonomy): Bacteria > Patescibacteriota > Gracilibacteria > UBA1369 > UBA12473 > JABJMC01. The sequence continues at coordinate 35,549 of JABJMC010000041.1, read as the reverse complement.
ATCTTCAATATCCATTTCTACTCCACATTCACCAGTAATTTTTTGGATAGTTTCGCCACCCTTACCAATCACTTCTCTAATCTGATCAGGATGAATTTGAATGGTAATAATAAGTGGTGCGTACTGGGACAATTCAGTGCGTGGCGCTGGAATAACTTTAGCCATTTCATCAAGTAAGAAGAAGCGAGCTTCCTGAGCTTTTTGAAGAGCTTCACGCATGATGTCGATAGAAAGCCCCTTGGCCTTAATATCCATTTGCAGAGCATTAATACCATCACGAGTACCAGTTACTTTAAAGTCCATATCACCGGCAAAATCCTCCATCCCTTGGATATCAGTCAGAATTTTGTATCCAGCGGAAGCATTGGCCTTGTCCTTTACAATCAATCCCATGGCAATACCAGCCACTGGTTTTTTGATTGGCACACCAGCCGCCATTAGCGACAAAGTAGAACCACAAACTGCGGCCATCGAACTAGAACCATTACAGGTTACAATTTCGGAAACACACATAATTGTATAAGGGAAATCTTCCTTAGAAGGAAGCATTGGAACCAAAGATCGTTCTCCTAAATCACCGTGTCCAATATCGCGGCGAGATGGGCCACGCAAAAACTTACACTCTCCGACTGAGTAAGGCGGGAAGTTATAGTGATGAAGGTAACGCTTAACAATATCAGTATCCATGGTATCAATAATTTGAGCAGCACCAGGAGCTCCAAGAGTTGTAATTGTTAATGATTGAGTCTCTCCACGTTGGAATAGAGCGGAGCCATGAGGTCGTGGCAACAGATCTAATTGAATTTCAATTGGACGAATCTCATCAAGTTTTCGGCCATCAATGCGTTCTTCTTTATTTAAAATATTGTCACGCATTACAACTTCGAATCGATCGTTCAAAATCTCGGCTAAATCACCTTTTGAGTACTCTTCAGCCTCAAGTTGCTCAGCATAAGTAGTAAATAACTTTTCTTCGAGCTCATCGAATTTAACTTTGATCTCTTTTTTGCCAACACCTTTAATCCCGTCGAGCATTTCGCGGGTGATAATGGCGTCAACCGCAGTCTCAGCGGCCTCGTTTTTCTTCATGAAACTTGGCTCTTTTGGAGTTACGCCAACTTCGGCCGCAAATTTCTCCTGAAGTTCACAAAGTTTTTTAATTTCAACGTGCGCCATTTCGAGAGCCTGAAGCAACACCTCCTCTGTAACTTCATTACAACCAGCTTCTACCATAGTAATGGCATCTTTTTTACCGGCAACCATCAAGTTAAGACGACCTTTTTCAATTTGTTCGTAAGTTGGATTTATTACTAATTGCTCCTCGCCACCTTCTTCTAGAGCGACATAACCAATTCGAACACCGGATACTGGTCCCTCAAAAGGAATCCCAGAAAGCATCAAAGCGGTTGAAGACGCTGTAATACCAATTGCATCTGGTGGAGTCACCATATCGGCGGACAAAGAAGATACTATTAACTGAACGTCATTGGTCATCCCTTTTGGAAAAAGAGGACGCATTGGACGATCAATCATACGAGAAACTAAGATCGCGTTATCGGATGGGCGACCTTCACGTTTAATAAAACGGCTACCTTTGATTTTCCCAGCCGCGTAGAACTTCTCTTCGAAATCTACGGTTAAAGGGAACCAAGCGACAAAGTCTTTTGGTTTTAAATTCATGGTGGCGGTAGCCAAAACCATTGAATCACCAAGTTGTACTGTAACTGAACCATGTGCTTGATTAGCAAGCACGCCAGTCTCAAAGACTAGCTTGCGACCACCCAGGTCGCATTCCACGCGTTTTGCGTTAGACATAAAATAAAGGGTTAAAGGGTTTGCCCCCTTTACCCGATCTTAGTGACAAGTTTCAGGTTGATCTCTTGGAGGAGAGATAGCCTGTGACTTGGCGCTAATTCTGGGTCTAAAAGGGCTTTTTAGTCCCGCAACGCTGCGGGACAAACTTATAAAATATCAATAATCCGCCTACCACGGCGGGCCGATGGGATCGCTTCGCTTCCTATCGGCTATTTAGAAGTACGAATTTTCAACTTAGAAACGAGCTGGTCGTAACTTTCTGGGTCGCGACTCTTAAGATAATTGAGCAATTTACGACGTTGTCCAACCATTCCAAGCAAACCACGACGTGAACTATTATCTTTCTTGTGAGTCTTAAGATGCTCGGTGAGTTCCTTAATCTTCTCTGTTAGAATCGCAATTTGAACTTGTGGAGACCCAGTATCACTATCGTGAGTTGAGTGCTTTTTAATAACTTTCTTTTTTTGCGCACGCTTCATTTAGGAAAAAATTAATGATTAAAAATTTACAAGAGAAATTTTACTGAAAAACACGGTTTTTTGCAAGTTTTATTTCGAGAAATCGTTACAACCATCGCCTCCACTTAAAGAAAACCAACATAATCAAAACAATCGCAAACATCAAAATCGTAATCCAAAACGAGGCTAATCCATGATCCGCATAAGGTAAGCTCACATTCATTCCAAAAAACCCAGTAATCAAAGTAAGTGGCAGTAATACTACCGAAAACACTGTCAAAATTTTAATAATTTTATTGGTTTGATGAGAAATCAAAACTTCATTTGTGTCTTGCAAAGTTTCGGTAAGCTCTTTGAGGTTCTCTAAATTACTCCAAATTTTCTCGATTTTATCTACAACGTCATCAAAATAAACTTCCAAATCTTCGGGCAAAAACTTTTTATTCTTATGTTCAAGCTGAGCAATAACCGCACGTTGTGGAGAAATAATTCTTCTAAAATTAATCACATCTTTTTTCAGCCATAAAATATCGCGAACCATATCGTGCTCTGTGTCTTCTTCAAACAAATCGCGCTCAATCACGGTTACAGACCGCTCCATATCATCTACTAACGGGAAACAATCATCAAACAATTCCCTAATCATAATATATAAAAAATAACCAGTCCCCTGGTCCATATATTCTTTGGAATAGCTCTTTTTTTGGCACTGTTCAAGCAAGCGACCCATGGTTTTGAGCCGACCATCATGAAGAGTAATCAAATAATCCTGGCCAATAAAACAGTCAATTTCTTCGGTCACAATCCTTTTGCGCCTTTTATCGTAGTACGGAAAATGCATTACAATAAACAAATAATCATCGTATTCATCGATTTTTGAACGTTGATTCTCGGAAAGACAATCTTCTAAATCTAACTCATGGAATTTATACTTTTTCTCTAGTTTTGCCGTGTCTTTCTCGGTTGGATTGGTAATATCTATCCAAGTAATTTTGCCGTGCTTGACTTGAGTAGTTTTATTCATGGTGTAAATATACATTAAAGGGGCGTTTCAAAGAAATTTTTTTTCGAATTTGCGCTCCTTATAAGCCACGCGTATAATTGGCGCATGAATTACAAGGCCGTTATTAAAGATGCCTGGCATCTAACGCAAGAGAATAAACCTTTAATGTGGTGGTACGCCTTTATTCCAGAGTTAATTGGGCTAGTGGTTGGGATGCTTTATTTGGGGTACCAGTTTATGTCTTTTTATAAATCTCCGGTTTTTCACGAGTATGAAGGTTCTTCTTTTATGCACGATGCTTTTTTGTTTGTGGGAAATTTTTGGTCTGACTTTCCCTCGTGGGCCATTGTTTTGGTTGTAATTGCGGCCATTACAATTCTTTTTTACTTTTTCTTGCCTATTTTTTGTAAAGCCTCACTGGTGCAACTGATTGCGCGAATGAGAAACGGACAATCTGTTAAAGCAGTGGATGGTGTTTCTTATGGGTTTTTACATTTTTTACCTTTGTTTGAATACCGACTATTGCTTAGAAGTTTTAGCTTGATTGGGGTTTTAACTGAAGCGTCTTTTGTGATTCGAAATTTAGGAGCTGGAGCCTTTGAAATTTTGGTACTCCCCTTTATTTTGGTGTTTTTTATTGGGCTCTTATTACTCCTGTTATTTACCTATTCTGAGTACTACATTATTATAGATGGAAAAGGGATGATGAAATCTATGGGAGCGAGTGCACGGCTGGTTATTCGACACTGGCAACACACCTTGCTGATGTTTATTTTGATGTTACTAATTACACTGCGAATTTTCTTGAATATTATTTTGGTTCTTTTGATTCCTTCTTTGATTATTGTTTCTACGGCCCTATTAACAGCCGTAGCCATGGCTAAAATAGGTTTCGTAGTAGGTGTTGTTTTGGGAATTATTGCTATGTATTTTGCAGCTTATTTGGGAGCGATTTTAGAAGTTTTCTCTAGTTCAGTTTGGGTTTTTACATTCCTTGAATTAACTGCTCAGGGTGAAACTAGTGCCCGTGAAGTTGGCGATAAAGGCCCCCGCTGGGTTGCGGGACAAGACGAAGAAGTAAATGTTGATGTTGAATAATCTTACTCTTTGTTGCTTTGAATGCGGTTTAAAAACTCTTCGCTGAGTTTTCCGGCAATGCTCTTATTCTTGAGAACTAATTTATAAAAATCAGACTTTTCAAGGAGGAAAACTTCGGATTCTTCGGTAGTCATAGCACTGGCCGTACGAGGCGTATCTTCAAAAAGAGCCATTTCACCAAAAAATTCATTGGGGCTGAGCATGGCAACTGCCTCATCAGGGTTTGACGGATGAAAAATCTTTACCATTCCTGTTTTAATAATATAAAGCTTATCTCCAGGAGCGCCCTCCTCAAAAAGAGTGTAATCAACTGGGAAATAATTCAAAGTAATGTTTTTGATAATTTCAGCGTGATCTTCTTCTGTTAACTCAGCAAAAAGGGGGATTTTCTTGAGAATTGGTAGGATTGTGGTGTTTTCCATAAGTTTTGTGGTGAAATTTGGCTTTATTATACGGATTTTTAGGCTTAGAAAGCCTTATTTACCTTGACTTTATGTTGTTTTTGTTTTATTATTATATGTAAGGTCCCTAAAATAAATATAAATGACAAACCCGTTTAACTTCACGTTAAGCCCTAAGGCAAAGCTTGTAATAATTGCGTTGTCTATCTTTTTAATTAGTTTGTCGCTTGGTTTATTGGTTTTTGGAACAGATGGGACCCCTCAAGATGCTTTGAGCGCGGATGTTCTTAAACACAGTTCAGAAGCGGTTCATATAACTCACTAATAGATGGAAGCAATTTTAGATTATGTATGGCACGCTTTAGCAGGTTCTCATGACGAGGCCGAATTACCGCAGGATGAAAGAATTGAGAAAGATTCAGATATGTGGGAGGATTAGGGAGGATGGCAGAGAAAAGAATCCCGGCTATTTTCTCTTAACTGGAGGGAACCTTTTTGGATACATGATTCAAAAAGAACCCCTCTCCTTCGGGGACGTTTTCGAAAAAACACCGAAATTCTTTTCTCTGCACCTTTATTTCTTGCCTCTACTCCTGCCAACAGGTATACTTTGCACGCTGTTTTAACCTATTTTCATGAATTCAAAATCAGATTCCACTCCTTATAACGCTCCAAAACACGAAAAAAAGTGGCAAAAACTCTGGGAAGACAAAAAACTCTACGACATCAATCTTAAAAACAAGAAAAAGCCTTATTATAACCTGGTGATGTTCCCTTATCCTTCTGGGGATAAGCTCCATATTGGGCACTGGTATAATTTTGGGCCAGCAGATTCGTGGGGACGATTTATGCGCATGCAGGGACATAATGTGTTTGAACCGATGGGATTTGATGCTTTTGGGCTACCAGCGGAGAATTACGCGATTAAAACTGGCATTCCACCGGCTGCTAGTACGGCTAAAAACGTAGAATACATGGTTAAGCAGTTGAAGGCGCTGGGCGCGATGTATGATTGGTCGCAAACGGTAAATACCAGCGCGCCTGAATACTACAAGTGGACTCAATGGTTGTTTTTGCAAATGTATAAACGAGGTTTAGCGTATAAAAAGAAATCGCCGGTAAATTGGTGCCCAGGTTGTAAGACTGTTTTGGCTAACGAACAGGTTCATGAAGGAGTTTGTGAACGGTGTAAAAGAGAAGTTTCCAAAAAAGATCTAGCCCAGTGGTTTTGGAAAATTACCGATTATGCAGATAAATTATTGGATTACGAAGGATTAGATTGGCCTGAAAAGACCATTACCATGCAAAAAAACTGGATTGGTCGAAGTGAAGGAGTAAATATTGATTTCCCTTTGGCTGACGAAGAAGGAGTTTTAACCTGTTATACAACTCGTCCGGATACAATTTATAGTGTGACTTTTATTGTGATGGCGCCAGAACATCCTTTGGTAAAGAAATTTATTAAAGGGACTAAATATGCCGAAAATGTAAAAGAAGTTGCGTCCAAAATTCGTAAACAAACTGATATTGAACGTACTTCCGAAGGCGGAAAAGATAAATTAGGAGCTTTCCTTGGGAAATACGCGATTAACCCGGTAAATGGCGAAAAAATCCCAGTTTATATTGCTAATTTTGCTTTAATGTACGGGACTGGTGTGGTTATGGCAGATGCGCATGATCAGCGTGATTTTGAATTTGCACGAAAGTACAAAATTCCACTTAAATTTGTGATTTCAGAGGATGGCAAACCACATGATCCAAAAGATGCGAATGAAGCTCATGTAGCGGACGGAATTTTGTTTGATTCCGAGAAATTTAATGGAATGAACAATCGCAAGGCTCTACCTAAAATGGCTGATTTCTTGGAGAAAAAGGGAATGGGTAAAAAGACAGTGAATTTTCGCTTACGTGATTGGTTGATTTCACGCCAACGATACTGGGGTGCACCAATTCCAGTGATTAATTGTGAAAAATGTGGCGAAGTCCCAGTTCCAGAAAAAGATTTACCAGTGGTTTTACCGCGAATTAAAGACTACAAACCAAAGGGCAAAGCGCCATTAGCCACAAGTGCGGCTTTTATGAAAACTACTTGTCCTAAATGTAAGGGTCGAGCCACGCGTGAACCTGATACAATGGATACTTTTGTGTGTTCAAGTTGGTATTTCTTGCGCTATCCGTGTGCTCATTTAAAGAGCAAACCCTTTGATAAAGAGGCTTTAAAAGCTTGGAGCCCGGTTGATATGTATATTGGTGGGCCGGAACATGCTTGTATGCATTTGCTTTACGCTCGGTTTGTGAACAAAGTTTTGTTTGACGCTGATTTGATTGCGCATAAGGAACCTTTTAAACGTCTAATTCACCAGGGAATGGTGACCAAAGATGGGGCAAAAATGTCTAAATCCAAAGGAAATGTGGTTAGTCCGGATTCTTTTGTGGAAAAGTATGGTAGTGATGTTTTCCGCATGTATTTGATGTTTATGGGACCATTCACGCAAGGTGGAGATTGGAATGACAAGGGAATTACTGGGGTGGCCCGTTTTGTGCAAAAGTTTTGGAAAGTTGTGACTGGACCTAGTTTGAGTCGAATCTCTCCTGATACGCGAGGACTTGTGCATCGCACTATTAAAAAAGTAACCGGGGATATTGAGGCCATGCAATTTAACACTGCTTTGGCAGCTTTGATGGAATTCATGAATGCCGCATCTAAAGAAGGTTTAGATGAAAAAAGCAAAAAAATTGTAGTGCAGTTGATTGCGCCAATGGCTCCACATTTAGCTGAACAATTATGGTCAGAATTGAATGGGTTGAAGCCTTCTGCTCGGACATGGACATCTGTTTTTGATGCTAAATGGCCTAAATTTAATGAAAAATTTACAGCTCAAGAAACGATTCAATTAGTGGTGCAAGTAAATGGAAAAGTTCGTGGGACAGTGGAAGCCGCGAGTGACGTTTCCAAAGAAGACGCGCTTAAGCTCGCCTACATGCAAGAAAACGTGCAGCGATTTCTAGAAGATAAAAAAGTTGTGAAAGAGATTTTTGTGCCGGGGAAACTAGTTAGTTTTGTAGTGAAAGGTTAGCTGTAAACATCTCGACGATGTCCAATATCAATGATGTATACTAAAACTTCCTTTTTGTGAATTCTATAAATAATTCGATAAGGCCACATTCGTACTGAATAGGATTCTTTGCGTTGCCCCCCTAGCTTTTTCCCCTGGAAAGGATTTTCAGCTAATTTATTGATCACTAAGGATGCTCGGGATTTTGTTTTTTGGGGAAATTTCTTTAGTTGTCGATAAACTCTTTTTGAAATAATTACTTTAAACATTTTACATTTATAGATTAAGCTCCTTTTTGACATCTTCCCACGGAACAACTCGTCCGGCTTTAATATCAGCCTCTCCTTCTTCTATGCCCTTCATAGCCTTAGGATCGGACAAAATATCTAAAGTTTCGAGCAGCCCTTCATATTCATCATACGAAATCATCACTATTTTGGGTTTACTATCAACAGTGATGACCACTTCGGAATCTGGTTGTTCTAGAGCTTTTATCAATTGAAAAAGTTGTTTACGAGCCTCGGTGGCGGATAGGAATTTCTTCATGATTTAGTAGTTAGAAAGTATGTACATTATAGCGTACATCTAACCTTGAAATCAAGAGGATGTAGGAAGGAGCTTTTTTGCCGGCTTTAGAATAAGGCCATAATGTTTGGGCCTTGTTTAGTCATTTCTTATAAACCGAACCTCCTTTATAAAAAACTCCTTCCTACTTAGACGTTACTAGCGTAGCAAAAGGAGATTACGAAAACTTAAACAAAAGATTAAATGAAAATGAACTTTTTATGAACTTTTGGTGTTTTTGTGCAAAACTAGGACCATTTCTCCTTTAAGCTTCTGATTTTCTAATGTTTGGGCGAGTTCAGAAACTAAGCCACGATAAATAGTTTCGTGAAGTTTGGTAAGTTCACGCGCGATTACTAATTGGTGATCTTGAAATCCATACTCCATAAGATTTTTTAGAGTTTTTTGAAGGCGATGCGGAGACTCGTACAAAATAATTGTTCGGCTTTCGTCTTTTAAGCCTTCTAGAAGCGTTTTTCGGCCCTTTTTTGTTGGCAGAAATCCTAAATAAACAAACTTATCCATAGGTAAACCAGACGTGACCAACGCGGCCAAAAGGGCGCTGGGCCCAGGAATTGGCTCAACCTTAATCCCCTCCTCAATGGCACGACGAATTAGCAAATATCCAGGATCGGAAATCCCCGGAGTTCCAGCATCAGAAACCAAGGCCACGTGCTGATTATCATGAAGCGCGGCTATGATTTTGTCTAACTTAGCCTGACCACTATGAGCGTGAAAGCTAATTTGGGGCGTTGTGATCTCAAAATGCTTAAGAAGACGACCAGTGTGCCGCGTATCCTCAGAAGCAATTAAATCTACCTCTTTTAAGGTTCGGATGGCACGCAAGGTCATATCCTCGAGATTGCCGATGGGAGTTGAAACGATGGAGAGCATTATTCGTAAAGGCGATTATGGCTACCAATATCTAACATTAGAACGATAGCGTAATTATCGTATTCTTCAAAAATTATTCTTATATTACGTGTGATAGAAATGGCGCGAAGGTGTTGCATTTGGCCGTGTAGAGCGTGGTTTTTGAGGCTAGGATGAAAAGGGTCTTTTTTAAATAAAAGTAACTTTTTGCTTACTAAAACTTGCAACTTTCGAGGCAATTTTCGGAAATGCTTATTAAACTTTTTTCTAGATTTAATCTTCATCTAATTCCAAATAATTAATAAATTCTTCCATGGTTTCAAAAGGCCCACTAACACCAATCCCCTTCTTTGCATCGGCGGAAGCCTTTAAAAGCTCTGCTTCTTGTTCGAGTGTAAGTCCGTTTTCAGTGATGACTTTGAAAGGAAGGCCGTTGCGAATGACAACTTGTTTAAGAAATAGTTTGATGGCTGCGGACATGTCTAAGCCTAGCTCTTTGAGAACTACTTGGACTGATTTTTTGGTTTCTTCGTCGATACGAATTTGAATGGTAGCCATGAGATGGGATTTAAAAGATTTTGTTACTCCCATGATACCATAGTTGTCATTACTTTGTAAATACATTGTCACTACATTATTAGAGTTAAATTCACCTCAAGAAAGTCTGCACGAGATAAACGGGACGAGCGGCGGGGGCGGACACACAAAGGCGCCCTTACCCCGCACCACTCCCCTGATCGGCCGTTCCTCACCTGCTGCTAGAGCAGATCTCCGGGACCCACGGCTCCGTTGTACTCCACCGGACAGCTGCCGGCGTCGTCGTCGGAGCAGTCAGTCCAGAACTCGTGGATGCCGTAGGCGGTGTTCCCGACGTACGGGATCACCTGCATCTCGATGTCCACGGGGTTGTACCAGAAATCCAGGCTGTAGTAGACCGCGTCCACGGTGATCGTGTCGCCATTGGTGGTGACGTAATCCGCGGTGGTCCACTGCATGTCCATCTCCTCGAACTCGTGTTCGATGAGGAGATAGGCCTGGTAGTTGTCGGCCAGGCAGCCCGAGTACATCATGACCACGCTGAAAGTGTGATCCACGTACCCGTACCGCGAGCCAATGACCTGGGTGCAATCCCGGTAGGAGTCGAGGTGCATGCCCTCGGGCATGCCGTAGAGAGCCTGGAGTCCGTACTCGGTACAGCCCAGGTTCCCGAAGATGCTGCCAAGCAGCAAGCTGAGGAAGAAAACGCGCGCGCGCAAGTTGGCCATGTTAGTTCTCCTTTGTTGTGAGGTTGGCCGGTTCTACCTACTATTAAGACTTCACGAAAAAAGTTAAGCACACGACGAGCTTTTGAACGTTTGGGTCTTGTGGGCCCCAAATGTGAAAAAGCGAAGTTCTGCGAAACTTATTTTCGTGAAAACCTTGTGGGGGAGCTCGTGAGGGGGACTCCTCCCCCTCACGGTTATTCGTGCAGACTTTCAAAGATCATTTGACGCCAAGTCCGCCATGGGATGGATGATATTTCGCTACCATGAAAACTGGCGTACATAAAAAAACCTGCTTTCACGTTAGCAGTTCACCCATTACGAAAACTTAACAAAAAGATGAAATGAAAATTAAATTTTTGTGAACGGGGAATGGGGTTTGTTGAAAGGATGTGTTGAAAGGGCGGTTTTGCCATTTTTTAACCTGCAAATTCACCGCATACGGTCACGTACAACTTGATTTAATAATAATGCAATGTCTTGACAACTATGGTGCATTTTTGACGATTTTACAGAGAAAGATTCACTCTTAAGAGTGAATTGCAACCTGAAAATTAGACCACAAAAATACCACCTTTTGTGGTGGCTCTCTTAGAAGTGTCGGTGAAAACCTGCACGAAGTTGTAAATGACAACAAACACTGTCCCCAGGGGGACCCCAAAGGACAGCTGACCAGGCCGCCCCAGGGGTTCCCCAATGGACGGCGCGTGGCAGACGGTTGACCAGACCGCCTACTCGATACCCAGTTCCTCGAGCGCCTCCTCGTAGCCTTCCTCGTCGCTGCAGACGCGGTAGCCGTCCATGTACACGCACTCGCGGAGGCACTCGTAGCCGGTGTAGGCCGACTTGGTGCAGACGGTGACGGCGCAGGACAGGGCGTCGGAGTCCGGGCACCACAGGGCGAAGTCGTGGAAGCCATTCACCTGGTTGAGCTGGGCGATGTAGGGCGCGATGGTGGCGGCGTCGAAGCCCCAGGCCGGGGCGTAGTACCACTCCGAGCGGAAGTTGATACCGGCCACGACGTAGGTGGTTCCACCGTTGGCGTACACCCAGGCGTTGTCCTGGGTCACCTCGTAGTCGTAGACGGCGGAGTTCGACATGCCCCACAGGGCAACCTTCATACCGTCCTTCACGAAGCACTCGGAGGTGTTGATGAGGACGTCGAAGATGTAGTGGCCGCTCTCCGGGTCGTAGGCGTAGCCCGCCTTCTCGACCTCGGTGCAGTCGTACAGCTCCATGCCATCCAGGTCCACGGTGGGGTCATCGCAGGTGTCGTCACACTCCGTGGTCGGTATCTGGCAGTTGCGGAGGCACTCACAGCCGGTCAGGCTGGAGATCAGAGGTGTGGCCAGCACCAGGTAGGCCAGTGTGGTACAGCGCATGTGAGAATCTCCTCTCGGTGAACCCAAACCCGAAGGGGCCTAAGTTGCGCTTCTGTCGAAACCGACCTCGCCGCAAACACGCGGAAAGGCCGGCAAAAACCGGTTTGTTGATAATTCGAACTTACCAGCTAGGAATAAGAGATGAAACCCCCTCCCTGAGCTTCATCCCTTACTGCTAGCTAGTAAGAATATTTTCGTGCAGGTTTTCAATGAGCATTGGCATTCCTTCGCCATCTGAAAACCGTTTTGTAGTAACAAATGAGAGGGAATGCACACTTACTCGTTTAGAAAACGAAGTAAGGCAAATAATATTACATGATATCTAGAATTTGTCAACATTATTTGTTGACACTTTTTTTAGGGGTCGTAATATTTGGGGCCCGCACGTAGAAAGGCTCAACTAAGGACTGAGTTTTAATTTTATTAAAGTCTAATTTTGCAACTGCTTTTCCGAAGGTAATTTCAACCTGTTGAGGCTGGCTTTCGAACGGGATTTCGCCATAAATTAGTTCACCTAATTTCTCTAATTCTTCCACAGATTGCGGGATTTTGGAGCCTTTTATTAAGTATTTATCACGGCCGGCTTGAATGGCAATTATTCCTTTTTTGGGGATTCTTTGCTCCCAAATTTCAAACACATTTGCGGTGCGCATAGGAATTTTGAGCTGCCAGGCAATGGCGTTGGCAATCACAATTCCAACTCTTAGGCTGGTATAAGCACCAGGCCCTTTCACTACAAAAACTTCGTCTAAATCTTCCCACTTTTTTTGCATTTTTTCGAACATCTTTAAAACTCCAGGAAGGAGATTTTGGGATTCGTTGGCATTGCTTTCCCAGCTATGCTCCGCCAAAACCGTGCTGTCCTTAATGAGGGCAAGCGCGCTTTTTTTGGAGGCGGTGTTAATGGCAAGGATTAGAGACATAAATGGATTTTAGAGCAAAAATATGATAACATAATATTGTCAAGTCTGCCGATGCCTGTCATTCGAAAGAGCCCCTCTTAAGAAGGGACTCTTTCAGTTGTTCAGTGGTGGAGATGAGGGGAATCGAACCCCTACCGGCTAGATGTCAAGTCTACCAGTGCAGCCTTGCCATCCCCAGACTGAACAATTTCACGTTAGCAAAAAGACATTACGAAAATTTAAACAAAAGATTAAAAGAAAATGAACTGTTTTAGCGAACCTGTATTTCCACCCCCTGATAATAATATTTGATGATTTCTTCGTAAGTACTCCCCTGTTCAGCGGCGGCAGTAGCGCCACAGCCCGAGAGTCCAACCCCGTGTCCACTAAAGTATCCGACTGTGCATAATTCATCGGAAACGCTTTGCAAATAAGGCGTAAAAGTCCATCCCCAAACTTCTTCGGCGCTGCGGGTAGTGGTGCCGTCAGTAGAGCTAAAGTATGGAGTTTTGATGATTTCGTCCTCGTAAGTGACGACTAGGCCGGCGGTGTCTTCGACAGCCTGGACTAGGTTGGGAGCGCGCATTTCATAGCCGTAACCTAAATATTTTTGAGAAACATCAGGGTCATCATCGAGGTTGTAGGGCATACCTGGAAACTTTTCTTCAGATTCCATGTACCAGCGAGCATAAGTGCGGGCCAAAATTGTCATAGTACGAATCTTTTCAGTTGGCTCGGAGTTAGTGGCTTCGGCAATGCCACGTAAGTACATTTCGAGCGGGAGTTCGTTGATTACGGTGAGTTCGTCGTCGATGTTGCGAACTTCGAGCGTGCCACGAAACTGATTATCATTTAAAGCTGTATTCCAACTTGGGCGGTTTTCGTAATTAGTGATTTCTAAGACTGTGTCTTCGTCGCGTGGGACAAAGCGAGGCTCTTCATCGACAACCCAAGCATAAGCATCGTAAACAATCTGATAATTTTCTGGTTTGACGCGAACTTCAACCTCATCACCAGCGTCTAAGTCTAGAAATAAAGTATCTCCGCGGTAAACATCAAAACCTCCATTTGCCGTGATAATTGGATCGCCAAAAGTGGTTGTATCATAACTTAATTTTATGCGAATTTCTTCCTGATCAAGGTCGGAAGAAGCGGTCGTGGTAACGATGTCGGTGTCGGTGGATTCGGTGACGGATTCGTTAGTGGTAATCGTGGTATCCGCGACTGTGAATTCAAAATAGAAAGGTCTCTGAACTAAATTCTGTTTACCAAGGCGAGGACGTAGATAAATTATGTAATTACCAGGTGTTTCGGGGGCAGTGATCGTGAACTGAATGCGGCCGGTTGCGCCAGGTTCGACGCTGGTGGAACGTAAAGTTGGAGTGGTTACACGAATGTCTGGATGGTGAATTACTCCCATATTAAATGAGTCATCACCGCTGTTTTCCCAGGTTAAATAACCTACATTTTCTAAGTCAATCCAAGCAGATTTTTGTTCACCAGGTTCAAATTGGTCGTCAGAGCTGACGTCTATGAATTGAGCTTGAATGCTCTTGTCGTAAACTAGGATACTGACCGCGATTGAGTTGCCTTCAAAAGAATCACCACCTTCGATTACGGGGGTAAAGTATTCAGTGTGTGTACCTGGAGTTTCTGGAGCTTCAAAAGAATAGTTAAAAGTGGCGTACTGCCCAGGTTCAATTACTTCTTCAGAGAGGGTCATCCCAGATAAAGTCATGGGGAATAGGCCGTCTTGCATCCAATCGACATTTCCGGTGTTTTTAAGCGTGATTTTTCCAGTAATTATTTCGTTGGCTTCGACGCGATCTTTGTCTTGGGTAAGGGCCGAAACATCATAAGTCAGAAGTGGGGCCGCTACGTAAACCGGCAAAGTTAAGTAATGGCTGGTTTTTTTCGTACCATTAAAGATTGGAGTGATTGAAAAAGATTCAAATCCCCCGCGCATCATGGCCTCGGCTTGAATGGTAAAAGTCCCAGTTTCTCCTGGGGAAACGATGGTTTCGTTCAAAAAAGCAATACTTTTACTATTAGAATCTGATTTTACGAGATGGATTAGAGTTTCGGCATTGGTGTTGCGGTTCGCGACTAAATAAGTTTCGGAATCCCAAGTTTCAGTGCCAATATTTTTAAGCTCTAGGGTAAAAGTAGATGAATCTTCGGGATCCATTACTAAGGCTTCGTAGTTGTTAGTATTTGCAAAAGCATAAGGATCGTCTGAACCTTCTAAAATAAGCTGTGTTTCGTAGTCTAACAGGTTAGAATCGATAATGTCTCTTATTGTTGGAAGCATGGAATAAAGGTTCTTTCCCGGACATAAAGTGGAGCCAAAATCACGATGTCCCCCAACATTAGGCGTAGATTCGCCACGAAACTTGCTAAATCCATCAACATTGATGTTGTAGAGTTCGGCTTTGTCTTGAACGAGGTAGGCCAGAGATTCTAAAGCTTCGTAGGAAAGGCTTTCTTCCTCGTAATTTCCCATGACTGCAATACCGATGGAACCAGTGTTGTTACCGCGCGCGTGACCAGCAACCACACGTTCTCCACCGGCGCGGCCTTCATAGATATTTCCATTGGTATCAATTATGTAGTTATACCCAATATCGCCCCATCCTTTACGAACAGAATGATAATAATAAATACCTCGAATCGAGGCATCGGCATTTTCAGCACCATTAATTCCGGCGGTGTGGTGAATTATAATTTTGTCGACATTTTTGGCGTATTCTTGAGGCCAATACAGATCATTGTCATCTTTGTCTTGAGTAATAGTGTCGAGAAGTTCGAATTCCTCGGGGTAAAGCTCTTGGACAGTGGGTTCTTTATCAGGGCTCATGTCTTCGGTTTCGGTTTCCACTTCTTCGATACTTTCATCTGGCTCGTAACCAAAAAAGTCATTAGTTCGCCAAGATTCATCTGCGCCCCATTCGGAACGTGAAATAATATTGAACGAGCCATCAGCAAAGAGGAGTTTTTTTAATTCAGCATCTGGGGATTGGCCGAGCTTTTGAGTGCCTTGGGCGTCATCTTGAGTGTCGTTGTAGGCGCCGTCGATGTAGTGAAAATTTACATTTTTAACCTGGGGAGTTACGTCTGAAGAGACGCTTTCGAGGATTACTTTGTATTGAATGGCGCGGGAACGAACTGTGCTGACTATTTCGTCGATGGTGCTGGCAGTTAGACTGTCGGGGTTATCGTCAGGATCAGGGTGTAGAATGTTCCAATCACCCCATTTTTGATTGTTTTGGTGTTGAAATCTGACCTGAAAATTGATGTTGGTACTGGTTGGTCGGACCTCTTCCCACGAAACACCGACGGCATCAAAAGCAAAGTCTGGAGTTAAGATAGGAGATAAAAATTGCGTTTCGTTTTCGTAAGCAGGGGTAAAATCAAAGGCGTTGACATTGAGGCGCGCGGGAAGTTCGATGGTGTCAGGCACAAAGATCGAGTCCGCGCGCACCCCTCCCCCCGCAAATTCGGGTGCTTTCATTTGCGCAAAATCCATCTCCACGGAAGAAATCATTCCAATTAACACAGCAACTAATACAATCCGGGCCAAAGTTCTTCGCATAAAAAAGCTTTTTAAAATCTATATATTATACTCGTTTTTACTCTTTTATACAACAAAAAGCGCCCCCAAAATTTGGGGGCGCTTTGGTCAAAGTTTCACCTAATTATTCAGCAAGCTCTAAGTAATCAGTTGGGAGTGAATCTAGATCATTAGAATCATTCCAAGTATTATCAATTTTAACTTCTGCTAAACGTGTAGATAAGGTGGCGGCAACACTTCGCATAGAATCGAAATTAACTGGGGCTTTTACTACAAATACTTTCCACTCATCTTCTAGTCCTATATTTGAATCAAGGGTTATTTCAACTTCATTGCTAGCATATGTACCGTAACCAAGCGGGGTTCCTAAATCGGTTCCATCATAAATTACCCAACCATCAGTTTCTCCTAATTCGTTAATATTAGTTCCATCTTCGAGATAAGAAGGATCTACATCAAGCTTAAAAGCATAAAGGCTACCATGCCCATAAACTTGTGCCTTAAAACAGTAAACTGCTACTTCTGTTCCAGCTGCTAGAAGCTCTGTAGGACAATTAGTGTTTTTTGTGTTTGTAGATAACACCATAGCGCCTTCCATAACATGAATTGTGGGGCCAGAGATATTAGCGGTAGTCCCGTAAAGATCAGCTGAAGAGCCATCAGTTACTGTAGTTCCACTTTCCTGACCAACAGCACTAAACCCATCATCATAATCATATTCAAAAACAATATCTCCTTCTCCTGGAGCACTTTGAATATCTATGTAAAGCTCTACGAGCACTCCACGTTGAGTCTTTGGAACAGCGATATTTAAGCTATCAAAATTAGCACGACCATCAAACGTTACAGTGCTTTCCCCATCTAAAGTTGGATCATCAAATGAAGTTGGATATCTTAAAATCATATCAGCCACGTCAATATTAAGATCTTCTCCTTCTTCGGAATAAACAAATTGCATTTCTTCTATAACAAAATCTTCTCTGGCAGCCGCAATATTAAAGCGTCCCACCAATATTTCATCATCTAAAGATGTTACATCTCTACCCTCTAAAGCTCTATCTGGTTCAATAATTGTAATTTTTCCGGCCTCATATAAAGTAATTTCCGGCCCCAAAATATCAGCTGTTACACCATAATCTGTAACGCTATTGTCTGGAGTAATTGTTTGGCCAGAATCTTGTCCAATCGCCTTAAATCCGTAATCATAATCAAAGCTAAATTGAACAACATCGCCTGAATCGGCACCAGAGCCCACCTCATTGGTTACCGCATAAATCAAAATAATCCTACTCCTTTCACTGTCAATTGATGCTGGGATAGCAATATCTAAATTTGCGAATCCGACTTTATCATCTATAATTATGCTTTCTGACTCACCGTCAAACGCGTGACTAGAGAAATCAGTTGGATATTTTAAAATCACTGAATCAATAGAATTGGTATCCGTACCATCAAAATTAAGGGCTATTTCGTCAATAACGAAAGATTCCTCATTAGCGTAGACCTTAAAATTCCCTACCAAAAGAGGGTCCGTATCTGAATCTAAACCAGCAATTATTGAAATATCATCTAACACACGATCAGCTGGTTCAACTGTGATATAACCAGGATCATCACCAACACTCAATGTCCCCTGAAAAAGGCTTCCACTGGAAGCAAGAGATGTGCCTAAGGCGACTAGTGATATTCCGAGAACTGCTAGCAACACCTTTAAACGTTTATGTTTTGGCTGGTTTTCCATGTTTATTTTTGTTTAGATATTAAAAAACCATTATTAAATTATAACATATTTAATCTTATCATGCAATAGCTACCCCCTGGAAAATTTCTCTTTCTTTTCGCGGGCCTTTCACTATAATAATTATGCTTATTTTTAACCCAAATTTATTATGGCAGCTGCCCACTTTACAGATGACAATTTTGAAGAAGAGGTCCTTAAATCAGATATCCCGGTTTTAGTAGATTTTTATGCGGATTGGTGTGGGCCTTGTAAGATGTTAGCTCCAGTTCTCGAAGAATTAGCCGGCGAATACGAAGGAAAAGTAAAAATTGGAAAAGTTAACGTGGATGAAGCTGGCGCGACCGCTGGTAAATACGGTGTAATGAGTATTCCAACTATTATTTTTGTAAAAGGAGGGGAAGTGGTAGACCAAGCAGTTGGTTTTGTACCCAAAGAAGAGCTTGCTAAAAAGCTCGACGCCCTTGTTTAGTTGGTTGGCGTCCTAAAGCGGCTCCTTAAAACAGTGTTTGTTCAGCTTCGATTCTTACTTCAGCCTCGGCTTGAGTCATTTTTTTGAGTTGTTTGAGCTCGCGATCAGAAATTGTTTTGCCATCTGCTTCGGCTTTGGCTTGCAGGGCGGCAATCTGTTCTTTACTGATTAAAGGTCTTTTTTTGGCTCTTTCCAAATTCTCCGGAGTAGGAGAAGCAAATTTAATATAGCGTCCACAATGCGGACAATCCACACGAATCATGTCAGATTCTTCCATATAACCTAGTAATCCAGGGGAAGAAGTCCCACAAGCAGCACATAAAAACTGCCCCTCGGAATGAGAAGCCACGCGCATTGATTTACTCGAAACTTCGGAATCATCGGAATCAGAAGTGGCTTTTTGTGCTTTTTCGGATTCTTTAACGGCTAATTGATCACAACGCTCATTTAACGGGTTATTAGCGTGCCCTTTAACCCAGTTCCACTCAACGTTTAGACCATCATTTGTCGTGTCTAAATCAGCCCAGAGATCGGTATTAGCTTTTCTTTTCCAACCGTCATTCAACGTATTAATAATTAAACTAGAATCTGAATAAAGTTTGGTTTTTCGATCTGTTTGATAGTGCTCGCGGACCCACTTTAAAGCTTGAATAATGGCCATCATTTCCATTCGATTATTGGTGGTCTTAGTTTCATTTCCAGACAAAATCACCTCCGCATGATCATCTTGAATAATCGCGGCCCATCCTCCGGCCCCGGGATTTCCTAAACAACTGCCGTCAGTGTAAATAATAAGAGGTTTCACGCGCTAGATTATACCCTGAAAATACCATTTAATGTAATCCCAATTATCCTCACGTGGTTGGAGCGTGTAAATCGCGTATTTCATTTCACAAACCTCCTCACCCTCAACTTCTTCACACACCTCAACTTGCATAGAAGTTTCGTAATCAACCGGAAGAAGCACCATATCTAAGGCATTCCCAGTACTTAAAACATAACCATAATCTAACTCAAATCCACTGTATTTAAGGTAATAACTAAAAGCCTTGTTAAGGCCAATATTAGTCTCGGTATTAGCAAGAACAGTCTGCATAATTTGTAAAACAGTCACCGCATCACCTAAGCCCAAAGTGGCGGCTTTGGAGCGAATTCCTTCGAGAATAATGTGTTGTCGAGCCGCCCGAGAATAATCCGAAGTTGTATGGCGGGAACGAGCAATTCGAAGAGCCTCAGTTCCGTTTAAATGATAATCTCCGGCTGGATAATTAAGAGTGGTTTCTTCGCCGTTTTCATCAATAATTTTGTAAGAAGGGTCAATTAAATCTTCTTCTAAAGTAATATCGATCCCATTAATTAAATCCACTAAATCTTTGAACACATACATATCAACCAGGATGTACTGGTCGATTGTTTGACCGCTGATTTCAGAGATGCGCTTGGTCATTTCTTCCATGCCATAATCCGCGTAAACACTGTTAATTTTGCGATTTTTGTGATGAAGGTCGCGCGGGATGCTGATTAGATGAACTGTTTCTTCGTCTAAATCTACATTGGCAAAAATAATAGTGTCGACATTGGCGCCGTGTTTACCAGCTACCAAAATATTAAAGTCTTCGGTGGGTTCATCACTAGAAGTTAAATCCAATAAGCTGGCTAAAAGATTGGCTTTTGGAGCTGGTGTGGCCATGGAAATTACTTTTTCACCGGTTTCGGGGTCAATTTGGGGTTCGTACAAAATTAACCCACTGGCATGGAGGACTAAAAATCCGACAGCAAGGCAACTCATAACAATGATGTGGAATGCTTTTTTCATGAGATTTACTTGGTGCGATAAACTACAAAACGAAATTTAATGCCTTTTTCTTCGTGGATTTCGGATTCTTCTACTCTTTCAAAGCTTTTTTTATCAATAGGCGCTAAATGGGCATCACAATCAAAGCCTTTCAGGATTTCGGTCAAATACACGCCTTGGCACTCTGGGCGGTTTAAGGCTTGCTCAAAAACATAAGCCCCACCAATTACAAAAACTGTTTCAACTTTGTTCTCTTCTGCCACTTCGAGTGCATCTTCAAAAGTACGGGCTAATTTGATGTCTGGCACCACCATATAATCGGCATTTCGAGAAAGCACAATATTAAGACGATCTTTTAAAGGGCGGTATTTATCAGGAATAGATTCCCAGGTTTTGCGGCCCATAATCACGGCATTTTGCTTGTTGGGGTCTTTGGTTTTTTTGGTAACCCGAGCAAAATATTTGAGGTCTTCGGACAAATGCCACGCCAGATCACCATCTTTGCCAATGCCGCGGTTCTCATCCATAGCTACGATTAAGTAAAATTTGGTCATACTGCGATGGGAAATTTAATAAATTTGTCGTGTTTGTAATTTTCAATTTCAAAGTCTTCGAACTTAAGTTCCCAGAATGGTTTTTTAGCCATTTTTAAGGTTGGGAGCTCCCCGGGAGTGCGAGTTAGTTGTTTTTTCATTCCCTCCACGTGATTGAGATAAATATGAGTATCGCCGGTGGTGTGAGTGAAAATCCCAGGTTCAAGGTCGCATTCGTGCGCCATCATGTGCATTAAGGTCGCATAACTAGCGATGTTAAATGGCACACCCAGCGCCACATCCGCACTACGTTGATAAAGTTGGCAATCCAGCCTTCCATTCACCACATAAAACTGAAATAACAAGTGACAAGGTGGCAATTTCATACGTGGAACGTCAGCCACATTCCAGGCGCTCACCAAAATCCGACGTGAATCTGGATTGGTTTTGATGGTATCGATGACCTCTTGAATTTGATCAAGGTGTGATTTTTCGCACTCCCCTTCTTCATTTTTGGTAAAACTTTCCCACTTGCGCCATTGGTATCCATAAACCGGGCCAAGCTCACCGTCCTCATCAGCCCAAGCATTCCAAATTGGAGTGTGCTCGGCTAAATTGTTGTTGATATTGGTGGAGCCATCTAAAAACCATAAAAGTTCCCGCAATACCGCCGGGAAAAGAACCTTTTTAGTAGTAAGAAGCGGAAACCCTTCGCGGAGGTCATATTTTCGTTGCGCCCCAAAAATCGAAATAGTTCCCACACCAGTGCGATCTTCTTTTTTTTCACCGTTCTCTAGAATCTCTTTAACAAGACTTAAGTATTGCTTCATTTTTAGAGGGTTAGGGGCCGGTTCCCATCATATTAGAAAGCCGCCTCTCCGCCAAGTGTAAATAATGTTGTATTTCACGTAATCCCCATTATAATATGCACACAATCAGATTAAGCGGGTGTCGTATAGTGGCTATTATGTCAGGCTTCCAACCTGAAGAGGTGGGTTCGATTCCCATCACCCGCTCCATTGAAAAATGATGGCCCTCGTGGCCAGCATTTTTTAATTGTGATTGGGAAGAGAACCGGAGGTTCGATGCGGCGTAGGAACGAGAAATGCGGGCAAACTTGTTTGACCATGTTTGAGTGACGCCCGCCGTAAAACATTTGCGAAGCAAATGGATATTCCCACCACCCGCTCCACACGCAAAGAGGACAAAGTCCTATTTTGCTTTTCAAATTACTTACTCTGCATCAAAATAACCTTTTTCAGCCATCTGAACTCGCATCCAATGAGTAGGTTGGTCTTGCATTTTAGTTGATCCCTTTCGATATCTATCGAGCATTATTGGAAAGCCTTTTTCTATCCCTAATCCCATAATCATAAACAAGCGAGGGCTGGCTTTTAAGGACAAAGCACTACACCCATAATAATCAGCCCAATTAACAGTTTCTTGATAAATCTTATCTTGAGAAAAGCCCTGAGCCTGCCGGTAGGTCGGCAAGTTTAAAATCCCAAAGCGTTGATCGGCATGCTGACCATAATAATCGTCCCAACCTTGAGCTAACATTGTTAAATAATGCATCACCAAAAGACCTCTTTCAACCCGGCTAGGACTTTCAGGAGGGTCAATGTATTTATGATATTTGCGTTGTAAATCACCATAAGAAGACGCTCTGGGGACAGACTCATCAACTAATGGATTTTCTCCTAATACAAACAAAGTTACAAAATGTTCATAACTAATATCTGCTAATTCTTTTTGCTCAATTACAAACTCTAACGATAAATCATCTATATTCTCTTCCCACCCATCAGTCACATTTTTTAAGACCTGACCTTCACTTTCAAATAACTCCACTGCTTCAATTAAATCTGGCCTTCCTTGAGATTCTAATAAATCTAATACCTGTTTTCTTTCATCCTCAAAATCATCTTTAATTCGATTTGTTACATCTTCAAAATCATCTTCATTTTCTAAATGGGGAACTCTTTCCAAAACATCATTATAAAGAGTTAAATAGCGATTTACTTGGCGAGATCTCTGCTCTGCTTCTTTGGATAAAGATGTCTCCCGATCGGGCATGGCATCTGACATTAAAAGATGGAATGCTTCGTAAAAATATGAATATTGATGTCGGTCATACTTATAACGATCCTTAGCCATATGGCGCGCACCTTTCAATTCTGCCCGATATTGATCTAATGAACTTTCTTCAGCTGTTTCCGAATCTAAAATAAAACTCATGCGATCACGAGTTTCGTCACAAATGCATCGTGTCTCGGCAAATTCAGCTGCATGTCGTTCAGCAAAGGCTCCAAATCCAGTGACTCCAGCACCAGTTACGCCAGTTAGGCACCCGGGAATCCATAAGGGAGCATATTTAACTGTATTAATAACAGCGCGCTTTAAGTCCATTGTGGCTTTATCTGTGAAATTGACAAGGCTTGATTATAGTACTTTAAGGTAAAAAGTCAACCCCTCCCCTTATCTAACTTCATTGGCCGCAAACAAAACCGCGTAAATACGTTCATCAAACATGTTTCTTTCGCCAGTATTACTAAGACCATAGCTAACGTAGCCACTGGGAGAGATCGTTACCTCAAATGACTCTGTATCGTCTTTTGCTCCCATGAAGACACCTTTGATCCTATTTTCCCCTTTGATAACGAGGTCCTCGCCTACCATTTCCACTGTCAATGAAAACTCAACGAAAGGACGCCAATCATCACTAACATAGGGCGCGGTTACTGTTCCTTGGAGACACCCTGCCGCTTCTATGCGAGGGACTAACTGGGTTTCCACCCATGATCTTTGTTGTTGTGGTTTATCTACTGGGTTGTCGTCGACTTTTAGAGTATCCATAATTAAAAAATTAAAACTAAGAGATGAATATATGTTAAAACCTCATATTTGTCAAGATTCTACGACTAAATACTAATTTAATATTGTATTTTAATCTTAAAAAGTGCTATAATTATGTGTCGACATATTATGACAACAATATGAAAAACCTTTTCCAAAATCTTGGAGCCAACGAAAAAGACATGCATGTTTTCTTAAAGATGCTTGAGCTGGGAGCACAACCCGTCAGTGTGATAGCTAAGCATGTTGGATTACCGCGTTCATCGACTTATGTCATTCTTGAAAAACTAAAAAACCTTAATCTCACTGAAGAGTTTGAGCGCCGAGGAATAACCTATGTGAAATGCATCCCGGCACGATCCCTTGCTGACCTTTTTAAGACCAAAGAGCGAAAACTAGAGCAATCTTTTCAAATCCTTGAGGAAAAACTACCTGAACTTGAGGCTCTAGAAAATAAATTAAGTATCACCCCGCAAGTGCGCTTTTTAGAGGGAAAAGAAGCGATCATGAAAATGTATGAAGAGGTGCTTAAGAATCCCGGATTTTGTGCCGCCTTCAACCCCGAACTGATGAAAGAAGCTATCCCGGAATATATTTTTAAGATTGGAGAAGTTCTCCAAGAAAAGAAGGGCTGGGCTCGAGAATTTGTCGTGGGATCAAAAACCGCTGAAGAATATAAGAAAAGGTTTAATTCAACCAAGCACCAAATCAAAATTTTACCTAGAAAAGTAACTTTTCCTTCGGATACTATTATCTGCTCTAATACCATTTATATGGTTTCATATGGGGATAAAGAAGTCTGTGCTACCGAGATCGTGAATTGTTCTTTAGCCCAAACCCAACAAGCGTTTTTTGAGATGATGTGGGAAAAGTTTTGAACTTTGGTTACTCAAAATCTGTGCACGTGCACAATCCTACAAACCTCCCTGTGCACCAGGCTGCTTGTAAATTGTAACCTCCCGTAAAACCGTCAATATTTAAAATCTCTCCGGCAAAATAAAGCCCGGGGCAAATTAGAGATCCCATGGTTTTGGGATTAACTTCGGTAAGCGTAACGCCCCCGGCAGTCACAAATTCTTCCCCGGGCAAACGCCCATTCACAGTAAGAGTGGTGTTTTTTAAACACTCTACTACCCTAGCCAAACCTTTTTTACCAACCTCGGCATTTGTTCGATTTTCGGAAATATCGGCTAAAGCGCATAATGTGGGACCCATGGACTTGTAAACAAACTTACCAAGCGTATTTGAAAGACGTTTTTGAGGAGCAGTCTGCATTGCCTCAACAAGTTTCTGAGTAAGAGCTTCATAAGATTCGTTCGGGGAAAAATCAATCGCCAGTCGAGTCGGATTATCTGGCGTAAGAATTTCGTAGGCGGCCAAGGAAGAAAGAGCAAACACAGCCGGTCCAGTGATCCCTTTATGTGTAAAAAGAATAGGCCCAGAAAATTCATAACGATTAGCTCCGGAAAGCCGCAATCGAACCTCAGAAAAAGATAAGCCAGCTAATTTTTTCACCCAATCATCCTTGACTGTAAAAGCACTTAAACTTGGAGCAAGCGGTGTGATTGTGTGGCCAAGTGATTCCGCAAATCCATACCCATCCCCTAATGAGCCAGTTTCTCGATACGCCTGACCACCGGTTGTAATAACTACAGATTCAGCCTTGATTTTTTCTCCATCTTCTAAGCTTACAACAAAGCCTTTTTGAATACTTTTAACGGTGGATTGATAACGAATTTCAACGCCACTCTCAACAAGAGTTTTTTCAAAAACCTTCACCACATCCTCCCCTTTATTTGATTTTGGAAAAACGCGGTTATCCTTTTCGGTTTTAAGAGGGATTCCGTGATTTTCTAGCCACTCACACATTGCATTAGGAGAAAATTCATACATCGCATGACGCAAAAACTTGGCGCCACGCGGATAATTAGAAAGTACTTTTTTTATATCAGATAACCCAGTCGTGACATTGCATCGTCCTCCTCCCGAAATCGCAACCTTCCTACCTAAAACATCATTACTTTCGAGCAAAATAACTTTTTCACCGTGACCCATCTCGGCTAATCCCGCTGCGGCCATCATGCCGGCTGCCCCTCCTCCAATAATTACAATTTTCTTCATAAAAAGAGCTTACCTTAATATGATATACTTTGATAAGCATTTAAATAACCTCTCTAAACATGGACCTTTCGATATTTGTAGCAAAAACAATGGCGCTTATTTATATGGCCATTGGACTTAGCTTTTTAAGTGGCCAGGTGGACACAAAAAAAATGCTCAAGAACTTTCAAGACTCACCAGGACTTACTTTTGTTTCTGGGTTTTTTATGATTATTGTTGGGGCCCTTTTGGTTCAATATCATAATCTTTGGGTTCAAGACTGGACCATATTGGTTACTATTATTGGTTGGGCGCTTTTGATTAAAGGAACTATTTTCTTGGCAATTCCTAAGCCCTTTCTAGCCATGAGTTCTCGGTTTTCCAAAGATAGTAAATGGATCGGAGTGGTTGTAATCGCAGTTTCCCTTCTACTTGGATACTTTGGGTTTGTTGTGTAAGTCTTTGACTGCGACACTCTGCTCTTGACGTTTTTGGGATTTATGTTAAAATTGCAACCATGAACGCAAAACCTGTTCTAGACCAACCTTATATAAAGCAAATTCCGAAATTTGCGACCGACATTTCTTACCTTAAAAAAGAAGGAAAAGACCTTGATGACGCCCAAGTCGCGACTTGGGTTAGGGAACTCAGTGAAAAAAGCGTAATGCTTAATGTTTCGAATGCTAGCCCAGAGGAAAAAGAGCGTTTACAACGAGTGAAAGATACTCATTTTGCTGACGATGATTTTCTTAACCTATACGATAACCCAGATGAAATTGCGACAATTACTAAAGAAATTTCTCAAAATATTGTTCAAAATGCGCGGGATACGTTTAAACAGCTTGTTCGTCATATTTTAGAGAATTATGTTGAGGATTTGGTTGAGGAATTTAATGAATTTGTAGTTAGGCATCAAACTTCGGCGGTGGCGCCATATGAGGGCTTGCACTATAAAGAAAATGCGCTTGGTCCGAACGCTGCTGAGGATCCTCTTTGGCAAGAAATGGATGAATTATTTGATGAGATTGCTGATGAATTTGTGGGAGACTTTCGGCGGTTAGTTTTAGATAAACTAGATCCACATTCCCGCATAACTGATGAACTGGAAATTATAAAGACTTTAATATTTGGAGTTTTTGATAATACTAACCGGGGAATTTTCTACCACTATGCCTTAGCAGAAAAAGTTACTGGAGCGAGAGAAAAAACTGTTCGATTCTTTAAGGATGCAGGGGTGTTGTTGGATAGGTAGAGTTTAGAGTTGAGTGTCGGGCTTTTATTTGTACGGCTTTTTTTATTGACTTTCTTGTCGAATACCTATACCATAGGTGTAGGTCATTTAATTTACTAAATTTAACTTATTCAAATCATGGCTCACAATAATCAAAAAACACTCATCGCTATGAAAAAAGCGAAAACATCACTCGAAAAAGTTATAAAAATGATCGAGGATGGTAAATATTGCGTTGATGTAATTCAACAAAACTTGGCAGTGATTGGTCTTCTTCGTTCGGCGAATACTGGCCTGCTCGAAGGTCATGTTAATCACTGTATTAAAGACGCTTGCGAGAAAGGTCGCAAAAAGGATATCGAAGAAAAAATGCATGAATTAATGCACATTCTCAAAATCGCCCAAACTAAATAAACTATGAAAAAAACATTCCACATAAAAGGTATGCACTGTGTGAGTTGTGAAATTTTGCTCGAGAAAGAGCTCAAAAAAATTCCTACCCTACGCAAGTGTAAAGTTAATCACAAAACCGGTGACGCTGAGATCTATTCCAAAGGCAATATCCCTCAAGAACAGCTAGAAAAAGTTGTGCACGAGTGCGGCTACAGCCTGACTGAAGAACGACCACACCAGAAAACAGCGAAACCAAATTATAGCGACATTGCTTGGATCGTGGCGGGACTCGGATTAATATTTATTATTTTGGGTCAAATTGAAATCACGCGCTTTTTGCCGAACTTTGGCAGCCAAATTAACTTATTTATTGCGCTACTTATGGGGGTGGTGGCTTCGCTCTCGACCTGCCTGGCCTTAACAGGAGGGATTGTGATGAGCTTTGGGGCGACGGCGCATGTTCATGAAGGGCGCAAGCATCATTTGCTGGCCCGGGCCATTCCTCACCTCTACTTTCATGTCGGAAGGATTGGTGGTTTTGCTGTACTGGGAGGACTTTTAGGAGCGATTGGCAGTAAAATAAATTATTCACTTACGTTTACTGGATATCTAACAATTTTGATTGCGGTGGTGATGTTTTATATTGGTCTCCAAATTTTAAATATTGTGCCGAATATTACGAAATTGGGTTTTCATTTGCCTAAGTTTTTATCGCGAAGAATCCATGACTTAGAAGGGAACGATCACCACGCAGCCCCGCTTTTAATTGGGGCGCTGACGTTTTTCTTGCCCTGTGGATTTACGCAAACTATGCAACTGGCGGCCGTGTCTTCGCAGAGTTTTTTGGATGGGGCGTTGATTATGGGAGCTTTCGCGATTGGGACGCTGCCCGTACTTTTATCGATTGGGATTGGATCTACATATGCTCATAAACAAAAGATGAATTTCTTTTACCAAGTGATCGGTGTTTTGATTATTTTCTTTTCTGTTTATTCGTTTAATTCAGGATTGATTTTGGCGGGATCGGAGCATACGTTAGACTTTTGGAATCGAGCTGGTGACTCAGCAGCGGCTGAGATTTTAGACGGGGTGCAAGTGGTTCAAATGGATGTGGATTGGAGTTTTCAGCCCTCACAATTTGAAGTTAAAAAAGGCATTCCAGTTCGCTGGGAAATTAATGGAATTAATGTATCGGGATGCAGCAATGAAATTGTAATTCCGTCCTTAAATATTCGCCAAAAAATCAATCAAGGCTTGAATGTGGTGGAGTTTACGCCGGAAAAGGAAGGTATAATCCCCTTCTCATGTTGGATGGGAATGATTGGTGGGCAATTTAATGTAACTAACTAAATTATGGAAACTATTAAACTTAAAATTACGGGGATGACTTGCGCCTCGTGCGTGCTGCATATTGAAAATGATTTAAAAGATTTGGATGGAGTTACTGAGGCGGTTGTTAATTTACCTCTTAAGAAAGGAAGCGTGACTTTTGATCCTGATAAATTAGAGGCCAAGGATATAATTGAATCTATAAAAAAGGCTGGGTATATCGCTGAAGTGGATGATGGCGTGGAACAGCATAAGCATGAACATAAAACTAATCATCAACTGCGGGAGCTTTTGGTAGCCGCGATTTTGAGTGTGATTATTTTGTCACTTGGGTTTGTGTGGAAAATTGAATATGGCATGGAAGTGATGATGATTTTATCGTTGGTTATTTTGATTTATAGTGGTAGGAACTTCTTCTTGCGCGGGATCCCGGATTTGGTAAAGGGGCGGCCCGCAATGGATTCGTTAGTGGCACTTGGTGTGGGGGCCGCTTTCTTGTACTCCAGCTATTTGGCGTTTTTTACTGATAAGCACGAGGAATATTTTATGGATGTGGCTATTATTACGACTTTTATTTTGTTAGGACGTTATTTGGAAAGTCGGGCCAAAGGGCGTGCCAGTAGCGCGATTCGAAAACTGCTAGAACTTTCTGCAAAAATTGCACATCGGATTATTAAGAATGGCAAAACCGAGGATATTCCAGCGGATCAAGTGGGGTTAAATGATTTATTGCGCGTTAAGCCTGGTGAAAAAATCCCAACCGATGGCGTTATAACTGAGGGATACGCCGCGATTGATGAATCCATGGTTACTGGCGAGAGCATTCCAGTGGATAAACAGGTTGGCGACAGAGTGATTGGAGCTACGATAAATGGCAACACTGCTTTTACAATGAGAGCCACAAAAGTTGGATCAGATACAGTTTTGTCGCAAATAATTAAGATGGTTAAGGAAGCGCAAATGAGTAAAGCCCCGATTCAAAAACTAGTAGATGTGGTGGCTGGGTATTTTGTGTGGGGAGTGATTGTGATTGCGGCTTTAACTTTTGGGATTTGGACTTATTTGGGAGGTGCGGCAAATGCGCTGATTCCGACCGTAGCGGTTTTGATTATTGCTTGTCCGTGTGCCTTGGGCTTAGCGACCCCAATTTCGATTGTGGTTGGTTCTGGGAAAGGAGCTGAACTTGGAATTTTGATTAAAAAACCAGAGAGTCTAGAAAAAGCACATAAAATTACAGCGATTGCTTTTGATAAAACTGGGACGATCACCAAAGGGCATCCCGAAGTTCAAGAATTCTCGGTGCTAAATAGCGACAAAAAAGAGGCTCTTAAAATCGCACTTTCGCTAGAAGAACAATCTGAGCATCCACTGGCAAAAAGTGTGGTTCAGTTTGCCCAAAAATCCAAAGCTAAATCTGTTAAAGTGGATGGATTTAAGGCTCTGCCGGGACTTGGAATTAGTGGAAAAGTCGGAGGCAAAACTTATTATTTTGGTAATAGCCGTTACATGGAGGAATTGAAAGTTTTGAAAAACTCCAAGTCGCAAATAGAAGCCATGGAAAATCAGGGCTACACTGTTTTGTGTCTAACGGATGGCAAACAAATTTTGGCGTTGTTTGGTGTTCAAGATGGCGTAAAAGAAAGCTCTCGCAAAGCGATCGCTCAACTTAAAAAACACGGGATTCGAACCGTAATGCTCACCGGCGACAACGACAAAGTGGCACAGAAAATCGCAGCCGAAGTTGGCATCGATGAGGTCCACAGCGAGGTCACGCCAGACCGTAAACGAGAAATTATTGAGACCCTGCAAAAAGAAGGCTATTTTGTGGCTATGGCAGGCGATGGTATTAACGACTCCCCTGCCCTGGCCAAAGCAGATGTAGGAATTGCCATGGGAACTGGCACAGACGTAGCAATCGAAACCGGAGACTTGGTTTTGGTAAAGGGTGATTTACAAAAAGCAGCCACCGCGATTCAATTATCACGTGCAACACTTCGCAACATTAAACAAAACTTGTTCTGGGCGTTTATTTATAATTCCGTGGGAATTCCACTAGCCGCGCTAGGCATGTTAAATCCAGCCATCTCGGCTGGAGCTATGGCGTTTTCATCGGTGTCGGTAGTTTTGAATGCGCTGCGATTGAAGAGATTTTAATAAAACCTCCCCGGCATTTCGTTATATTGACCCATCCAATGGCCTAATCTGTCCATAATAGCCTCATTTGAGGCTCCATTTTCAGCTAAGGTTAATATTTCCTCAACCATCGAGGCTTCTATATCACGGAGGGCTTTGTAAAGATCCCAAGCAGCCTTGCTTTCTGGTGCATCTGGATTGTTAAACCGTTTGCGGTTTACACCTTTGGTAAATAGTCTGGCACGATAAGTTCCTCGAGCCCAAATATTTAAAAAAGATCTAAGCCTTTCGATAGCTGGATGTTGAAATCTATAACTATATCTTTGCACTAACCAGGCTTCGTCATTGTCTCCGACTGGTTCGGTCAAATAACCCTTGCGACGATATTGTCGTTGGATGGCACTTCCCCTATAAATTGATAACCGCTTAGTTAATTCTGAAACGTAATAAAGTAGTCCTAATTCTCGAGCGAGGGCGATGTTTTCTCTTACTTCATCTGGAGTAACTTCGGCGTCAAAAGGAATAAATCCATATTTAGGGATTACACCATTTTCCTTCAAAATTTGTAAGGAAGAGGCGGCTTGTTGTAAGAACGTTGGGTAATCAACCGTGGATAATCGGCTACTCATTTTGGCATACAATTTAAGTTGCCTTTCGTTTAAAGATTCCAAACCACAATACGTGGAAGTCATCCCATACTCGGCCATCCTTTTAATAAGCTCTGGATTATTAACAACGGCTTCTAATCTAGTTAGTAACCAAAAATTAATTTTTCCTTTTAATCCCTGCTGATCCATTTCATCCATTATGTCGTGCCACTCCTCAGGGTTGTCGCCAAAGGCATCATCATCAACAATATCAAAACCCGTTGTCCCATATTCATGGTACAAATGACTGATTTCTCCTACGAAATCTGCCGGTGGTCTCTGATTGATTTTTCTTCCCTTAGAATCACGGGCGTACTTATGAACCGTACAAAAAGTACACCTTCCCGGACACCCAAGTAATCTGTTAATCATTACATGTCCGCCATTTTCTAAATTCTCCCGCGTGGCCCAAGCTAAATTCGAAATATCCACTGGTTCTCGTCCACCATCTAAAATTTCACCACTAGCGTGAGTGGTAATAACGTTGGGAATGGGGCGTGCTTTCCCGTGCTCTAGAATATCCAACAAAGCAGTTTCTCCTCTTCCGCCAACCACGTAATCCGGGCGACTTTCCCCATTAAGATGATCTAAAGTTTGTGCTCCAAATGAAGTTGGCAAATAACCACCAACACACACTTCGGGGTCATCAAATTCATCTCGAACCGTAGCAATCATATCCTTAGCCGCTACTAATGCGGCTGGTAAAACCCCCACTCCAATAAAATCTAATTTGTCGCCAACTAATTCTCTAATTCTTCGAACCATAGCTTCCATGGTATCGAGTCCGTCCCTTTCCGCATCAATCATGTGTGCATTTTCATAACCAGCCTGCACTAATGACCCATGTAAAGAGGCTAAACCTAAAGGAACCATCGAGCGTCCGTCTCTGTAGGGAAGTGGAGGGTTGGCCAGTACAATTGATTTTTTTGAATCCATATCTGGTTTAAATTCACAAGAATTGATTTTAACGCTTTTTCCATATAAGTCAAGTCCTAAGCTTTAACTTGTGCGGCTCCCCCTTCCTATGATTTAATTCAAATAAGAATTTAACCTCTTTAATTATGGGATCAGGAAGAGAAAAAAGGGCTTATCAAGAAATTGATGAGACTCGCCAATCAGCGGCAGACGATCGCTTTGAAGAAATTTTACAAAAAGTAAAAGACGCGGGAGCAGAAATCAAAAGAGATGAATACGAACCAATGTATAGCGCCATGGGTGAAGACAATTATGACATTGGAGAGAAACGAATTGTCGAATTTAATCTGGCAAGTTTTGATTTTATAATTACTCGCGAGGTCCAAGATGCCAAAGTTGAGGGACACGGCCACCAAGCAAAAATTCTTGAACTAGATATGCCGCAGGTAGAAATGAAACTTAGACGAAAACCACAATATACGGAGGAGTGGGAAATTGTGGATCTAGATGATTTTATGTAGAATCTAAATCTAATATGAAACAAAACACTGCTTTTCGCATACTTCAATCTGGGCACAACGTTTACCTGGGAGGATCGGCTGGAACCGGGAAAACCCATTTGTTAAATCGTTTTATAGACCACTTAAAAGAGGAAATGGTGATGGTTGGAATAACGGCCTCCACGGGAATTGCGGCCACTCATTTAAATGGAATTACCATTCACTCGTGGTCTGGGCTGGGAATTAGAGAACAACTTAGCCATGATGATATTAAAAAACTGCGCAAAAGACATTATCTTCGTCAGCGAATAATTGATACCGAAGTTCTTATTATTGATGAAATCTCCATGCTTAGCGCGGAGCAACTTGATACCGTGGACACTATTTGTCGCGAATTTAGAAAATGCGATCTTCCGTTTGGGGGGCTGCAAGTTGTGCTGTCTGGTGACTTTTTTCAGCTACCGCCAGTTGTTAAAAATGGAGCTAGCCCCAGGTTTGCGTACGATTCGGATGTTTGGAAAGACATGAATATTAAAATCTGTTATTTAACTGAACCTTATCGTCAGCACGACAAAAAATTCCTTAAAATTTTAAATGAAATTAGGTCAAATGAGGTGTCGAAGGAAAGTCTAAAATTACTTGAAGAACGAACGCAACAATCAGTTAAAAAAAGGGCAACTAAACTTTACACTCATAACGCTGATGTGGACTCAATTAATTACGCGGAATTGGATAAAATTGATGATGATCCGCGATATTATTTAATGAATTCGAGCGGATTGGATGTTTTGGTAGATGCGCTGAAAAAGCACTGTTTAACTTCGGAAAATTTGGTTCTAAAAAAAGGGGCAATGGTGATGTTTGTAAAGAATAATTTTGAAAAAGGCTATGTAAATGGGACGCTGGGAAAGGTTACCGGATTTGATGCTGAGAACTTTCCAATTGTGAAGACTTACGATGGCAAAAAAATCAAAGCTAAACCTGTTACTTGGGCGATTGAAGAGGACGATGAAATTAAGGCAAAAATCACTCAAATCCCATTGCGTTTGGCCTGGGCTATCACGGTTCACAAGAGTCAGGGCATGAGTTTGGATGCTGCAGAAATTGATTTGAGTCGTTCGTTTGTTCCGGGAATGGGTTACGTGGCGCTTTCTAGGGTGAAATCATTAAAAGGGATAGAGCTTTTGGGGATTAACGAGATGTCACTTTCCGTGGATCCGATGATTATTAAATTAGACAAAAAACTGCGCCAAGCCTCGGAAGAGGTGGAGGAGGAGTTGGGATAAGGAATTAATTAAGCTCTTTCTTTTTTGCGACGACGATAAATGTAATTGCGGACTGCAACTGGCTTTCTATCTTGATTAAATATTTCGTTTAAAGCTCGAGCGATCTTTGAAGAATTTGGACGACCGGCACTTGAACCAGCTTGAAAATGAAATTCAGGATCACCAGCTAATTTCATACAGTAATCACCTTCATCAAGCCCAGTTTTGATCTCTACGACATAACCTTCCCAGGGAATTCGGCCGATGCTGAGAGCTCTAAGTCGGCCGGCTTCCTTACGCTCCTCGTCTGTTTGAGCGTGAATACCAACTTTGCGACGAACAGTATCATCTCCAACTTCTTTTCGTTGCTCAACTGTAAATCCGTGTGCCCCAACTCCCATTTCATGAGATCTCTTCCCGGCGGCGCTTAATTGTTCGGTAGTCAGAGCATGGGCGCCTACTCCCAATTCGTGGGCTTTTAATCCGCCCTGTTGAGCTACTTGACTCTGTCTCTCATCTGAAAAACCATGAATTCCTAGCCCCTCATCTCTAGTAGTTTGGCCTCCTTTTGATCTTCCTGGTCTAAGTTCCTCGTCATTCATCCCATGAATTCCTAAACCTAATTTTGCGCATTTTCGTCCAACCTCTTGCAAATCTTCACGGCTTAAGCTGTGAATACCAAGACCCTCTTCAACAACTTTGGCTCCTCCTTTGGCTCCAGCGGCTTGGCGTTCTTCTTCACTCATACCATTAATCCCTATCCCAGCTGCAACGTTTCTTAGGCTAGCGTCTCTCATATGAGCTTTGCCTAATTTGGTACGTTCATCATGATCTGGAATTAAATCCTCCAAAGCATACTGGAGAGCCAAACGAGCCACTCCACTAGTTAAGGCTAATTGATCTAATTCAAAATCTTCTACAATCTGTCCATGCGTGTCACCCTGGCGATAAGCGTCGGCAACTTGCGCGTGTTCGCCTACTATCGTTGGAGCTAAGCGACGTGCGTGATGAATAGCTGTGGCCAAACGAACATTATCGTCGTGAGTGCGTTTTGAGGCTGGTTCACAGGACATATGGCTTTGGTAAAGGAAAGGAGGTTATTTTGACTTATTTTTAAGGATTTGTCAAGCCTTACACCCTAAAAAGACCCCAGTTTTTTAGTAAACCTGTTATGAGTATGCACGGATTTGACCAAATAATCTTAATCTTAATAAATAGCAGATACTTTTATGGTTTAATTTAACAGAGAAGAGTTTG
>JABJMC010000040.1 GCA_018659585.1 Candidatus Peregrinibacteria bacterium | reverse complement strand
TAACGCGGCCGCCCAAAGCGCTGGTATTACTAAAAAAGCTGCTGCTATTGCTCTAGAAGCAATGCTCGAAACAATCACCACTTCACTTAAGAAAGGTCAAAACGTAACCATTACTGGTTTTGGAACTTTCCGTGTTAGCAAACGTGCTGCTCGTACCGGTGTTAACCCACGCAACCCAAGCGAAAAAATTCAAATCCCAGCCATGAAACTTCCTGCTTTCAAAGCTGGTAAGACTCTTAAAGACTCTGTTCGTTAAAAATAATCGGCTCAAAATACAATCAAAAGGCCCTCTAAATTCAGGGGGTCTTTTTGTTTACAGATAAAGCCAAACCCGCTAAAGTACATATCGTTATGAAAAATGAATTGAAAAAACTAGAAAAAGCCGCTCTCGCCGCCCTCGAGCAAGTTAAATCGAGCGCAGATTTAGATGCTTATCACACTAAATATCTTGGCCGCAAAGGTGAGCTTACCGGGCTACTCCGTGGATTAAAAGATCTTTCTCCAGAAGATAAAAAAACTTTTGGGAAAGCCACCAATGAACTCAAAATAGAGCTCGAAGGTAAGTTCAAAATGAAGCAAAACGAATTCGAACATGCTGAGATTTCTAAATCTTTAAAAGATGAATGGATCGATTTATCAGCTCCCGGAACAACCACTAAACGCGGCCACATTCACCCACTTTATCAGGTTCAAGAAGAGGTTGAACGCATTTTCCAACAAATGGGATTCTCGGTGGTAGATGGGCCAGAAATCGAAAGCGAATATTACAACTTTGAAGGATTAAACATTCCGGCCGACCACCCAGCCCGCGACATGCAGGACACTTTCTTCATCGACAAAAAAGCAGACAAAGACGAAGGTCGACTAGTTCTCCGAACTCACACTTCACCCAACCAAATCCGAGCTATGAAAAAATACGGCGTACCACTCCGCATTATCGTCCCCGGACGAGTTTTCCGTAACGAAGCCACTGACGCCTCACACGAACACACTTTTGACCAAGTTGAAGGGCTAATGATCGACAAAGATATTTCTATCGCTCACTTAAAAGGCGTGATGCTTGAGTTCCTACAACGATTATTCAAAAAAGAGATGAAAATCCGGTTCCGCCCAGGTTATTTCCCCTTTGTGGAGCCTGGCCTCGAACTCGACATGTCCTGTATTTTTTGTGATGGAAAAGGCTGCAAAGTTTGTAAGAAAACCGGCTGGATTGAATTTATGGGCTGCGGCATGACCCACCCACACGTTCTTCGCGCCGGCGGCATTGACCCCGACGAATATCAAGGCTGGGCTTTTGGCTTTGGCTTAACTCGCCTTGTAATGATGCGTTATGGCATCGATGATATCCGACACTTAACCAGCGGCGATCTCCGCTTTGCTGAACAATTTTAGTATGAAAATTTCCCTTAATTGGCTTAAATCATTCGTAGACATTCCTAGTGATGTTACTCCGGACAAACTCGGTGAACTCTTAACTCTGCACACCGCTGAAATAGAGGGAATTATTGATCTTGCAGGCGAATACGACAACATGATGATTGGAAAAATACTTTCTGTTGGACGCCATCCAAATGCCGACAAATTAGTGATCTGTAAGGTTGATATTGGACAAAAAGACCCCGTTCAAATTGTTTGTGGTGGTTTAAATTTATTTAGTGACATGTTGGTTCCGGTCGCAATTCCTGGCGCTTATGTACGCTGGCACGGCGAAGGCGATCCAGTAAAGTTAGAAGAAGCTAAAATCCGTGGCGAAAGCAGTTTTGGCATGATTTGTGCGGGTGAAGAAATTGGCATGGAAACCGATAACCCCGAAGGCGCAACTGAAGTTAAAATCAAAGACCTTTCTCATTTAAAATGCAAACCCGGCACCCCACTTTCCGAAAACCTTAACAAAAACGATGCAATTTTTGACGTAGATAATAAATCCCTCACCCATCGCCCAGATTTATGGGGACATTACGGACTCGCACGGGAGGTGGCTTGTATTTTAAAAACTCCACTCAAAAAACTAGATTCTTTTCTTAAATTCAAAGGAGCTCCTGGAAACGAAAAACTTAATATCAAAATCGAAGATCAAGATGGATGCCCTAGATTTTCTGGCTGCATCATCACTAATTTAAAAACCAAAGAATCTCCCGATTGGATAAAGGCTCATTTAGAAGCGGCTGGCGTTCGCCCAATCAACAATATCGTTGACGTTACCAACTACATAATGTTGGAACTTGGCGAACCAATGCATTCCTATGATCGCGGTTTTGTTAAAAAAGATTCACTTACCGCCCGCTTTGCCAAAAAAGACGAAACAATTGAAACAATTGATCACAAAACACGCAAATTAACAGAAGAAGATCTCCTTATTTGTGATGGTGAAAAACCAGTCGCTTTAGCCGGAGTTATGGGTGGTGTAAATTCCGAAATCAACGACCAAACAACCGAAATTATTCTTGAGGCTGCTAATTTCCACGCCTCAACCGTCCGACGAACATCAACTCGTCATGGCCTACGCTCCGACTCTTCTCAAAGATTTGAAAAAGGACTTGATCCTGCCCTCACCGAAATAGCAATCAAACGCGCCATTGTTTTACTTCAAGAAACTTGTCCAGACTTAAAAATCGCCAGCCCAATTGTAACTATCGGCGATTGGAAAGCGCCTAAAATCGAAATGACTGTTGATCCGGCTGTGATTAGCAACAAAATTGGCATCAAAATTTCTACCAAGGAAATGAAACGAATCCTAACTTCACTCGAATTCGGCGTCACAGAATCGGGCAAAAAACTTAAAGTTACTATTCCTTCACACCGCGCTACTGGCGATGTAGATATCGAAGAAGACATCACCGAAGAAATCGCTCGCATCATTGGTTACGACGCCATCCCCGCCGAAATGCCACACCTACCAATCAACTTACCAATCGAAAACGAAGAACGGTTCCACAAACATGCAACACGCAACATTTTGAGCGCCGAACTCGGATTTACCGAAGTCATGAACTATTCCTTTTATAACGAAGAAATATTCCAAAAATTTGGACTCGAAGACATGCGCCACATCAAGGTTTTAAACCCGCTCACTGTTGATCAAACCCACATGCGCGTCAGCCTTGTTCCGGGCATGCTCAAATCCATCACCCAGAACCAAAAAAACTTCCCAGAAATGAAATTATTTGAAGTTGGGCACACTTACCAAGAAGTCGGCGAATTTATGCCACTCGAAGAAAAATGGCTTATTGGCGCTGTTGCTACCCAAGACAAAAAAGAATCTTTTTACGAAATCAAAGGTGCTTTTGAAGTCTTTCAAAAAGCCTTCCGCGCGCCAAACGTAAGCCTCCGTGATTGTCATACTTCACCACCATATGCTCATCCCAAAAAATGTCTTGAAATTATAATGCGCGGCCAAAACGTTGGTTACATTTTCACTCTCCATCCAGCCGTAGCTAAAGCTCATAATTTAGAGCATCAAGTTGGAATTTTTGAGGTTAATTTTACAAAATTAGTTGAACACGGACGTGACCCTTCCAATTTTAAGCCACTACCAAAATTCCCAAGCATGACTTTTGATGTTTCGCTCTTAATTAATCGCAAAACTCAAGTCTCCGACATTGAAAAAGCTATTAAAAAAGGTGATCCTCACAAACTCATCAAAGACATTGAATTATTCGATATTTACGAAGGCAAAAATATCCCAGAAGACAAAAAATCCCTCGCCTTTTCTATTAAACTTCGCCACAACGAACGAACTCTAAACGACCAAGAATTCCAAGACACACAAAAAGCTGTGTTTAAAGAAATAGAGAAATTAGGAGGAGTAATTCGGACTTAAACCCTCATCATTTTCCCATGTCCCGGAATAATAAAATCTGCAATTTCGAGCACCTTTTTTCGACTTTCAATTAATGCCTTAGGGTCCGACGCAAAATGCTGATCCGGTCTTTCAATATCAATTATTTGCTCCTCTCCATCAACCCACCAAAAAACATCACCCGCCACTACCACCACTCCTTCGTCAGTCGGCACAATTAACGAGCAATGATCTGGCATATGTCCTGGTGTGGGCAAAATTTCTAAATCTAACTCTTCAATTCTATTATCATGTTCCCACTCCCTAATCCCCTCATAAATTTCTGTAAAATTATAAACACGAGCTTTTTCAAAAATCCCAGCCAAAAGCACATGATCCGTATGTCCGTGCGTTAAAAAAACCACATCAATATCATTTACTGTTAAACCCCTCTTCTCCAAAGAATCCAGCAATGCTTTACGATCAGCTCCCGGATCAACTATCAAGTTTTTACCCTTATTTTGAATTAAAACTACGGTCGGATTCACAATCCACCCATCGTCCAATTTTTTAGCATACCCATCAATAAGGATATCTATTTTTGCCATAATTTTTTGCTAAATTTTAACGTTTCACTCGAAGCAACCCACCCCCAGAAATTACTTTTACTTTCTTCTTTTCAAGCTGATCCAAAATTAAATTCATACCCAAACTATCACTAGACATGTGGCCAGTCACAATAATATTAAGATATTGTTTTTCGGCTTTTTCGCGGTGCGCCTCACTCATGTGCATCGCCAAAATCGTACTCACTCCAGCTTTGTTAAGAGCCTCATAAATATCTTCATTTCCAGACGTCCCGCCGGTCATACCAGTCACCGCCACTTTCCCTAATTTAGAACTTGGACTACCCGCCACGACCACTGGCGCTGAGTTCATTTTTGCGCCCATTGCAAACTCTGGAATATCTAAAAGCGCTTCTGTTAAATCCTTTAAATAACGCATTTTTGATCGTTTTTCTTTAACAAATTTTTCTAAATATTTATGAACGTAATTATCAGCTGGCGTATGACAATTCATAAACGGAATTTCCATTAATCGTGCCGCATCAGCCACCCGATTAAAATTATCCGCATGCAACGCGCGATCGATTTTTTTCGCCCGAGGATCCAATAATTTTTCCGTCACATTAATTGGCACTCCCAAATCTCCCATCACCGCCTCTTGAATAGGCATCACTTTTGTTAAATCCATTAAAGCCAATCCTTCGGGGTGATGTGTAAAAATTAAATCAATCTTTTCACCCTGTTTATTAAGTTCGTTTACCAATAAAATTTCCTGGACTTCAGCATCAATACAGGCAAATAAAGTCTTCACTTTTGTGCTCATTTTTCCATATATAACTCGTGAATCAGCGTAAGGATTTTTTAAACGATCTTTGTCAAAATACGGTTTTTTCTTCTTATCTAATTTCTTGTATGCCTCCCGTGCCTCCTTTAATTGAACATCAATTTCTTTCTTGGTGCGTGGATCATTTTTGCGCCCACCTGCAATAACTAGGTCATAAATTTGCTGAATTGTTTGTGCCATAAAATAAGATTAAAATTACTTTAAGAGTCTAGATGAAGAAATATTAAAAGGCAAAGGAGGGTTGAGTTTTCTTAAAAACGTCCCGCGAAAGCGAGAAGGGTTCTTTGAGGATCATGATCCGAAAAGGTTCCTTCCAGTTAAAAGAAAACCTCCAACCCTCCTTTGACACTTAAAATTTACAAAGAAATCTGGTATAACACCCTATGTATATGTCCAACTTTTACTACAATCTTTACAAAAAACTTCGCCCACACCCAATGCTACCCTGGTGGCAACGTTGGCTTAAATGGGTTGGAGTTGCTTGTGGCGTCGCAATAATGGTTGGTTTTGTAATGACAATTCTTATTGTTCTTCTTTTTAGCCGCGGACTCCCTGATATTAGCTCTGGCGAAGACCTTCTTCAGGCTGAGTCTACTTTAATAATGGATCGCGAAGGCAATATTCTTTACGCTGTACATGGCGAAGAAAACCGCGAAATTATTACCCTCGAAAACATCTCGCCTTATCTGATAGATGCCACTATTGCGGTTGAGGATGATGAATATTATGAGCATTATGGATTTGATCTTCCTTGTTATGCCAAAGCCGTAGCTCACGAAATTTTTGGCTTTGGGATTAGACGTGGTTGTTCCACCATCACCCAACAACTTGTTAAAAATATTTTCTTAGATCCCGAACAAACTTACAAACGAAAACTCCAAGAACTTATTCTCGCTATTCGCGTAGAAAGCCGATTTGATAAAGACGAAATTTTGGGAATGTACTTAAATGAAATTCCTTACGGAAATAATGCTTATGGCGCCGAACTTGCCGCCAAAACCTACTTTGATAAAAGCGCAGCTGAACTAACTCTCACCGAAAGTGCAATTATGGCTTCTATGCCCAAAGCCCCAACTCGTTATTCTCCTTATGGAACTAATCGCAATTCTTATTTAACCGTTGAATTTACCGAAGAAGAACTAGCTGATCGCACCCTCCAATCTGTTGAAGACTTAAATGATGATGAATATGTTATTGGACTTATTGGTGCCAGTATCGAACTTTCCGAAAACCACACTTTATATATTCCTGGACGAACTGACATTGTTTTGGCAGCCATGCTAGACCAATCTATAATCACTGAAAGTCAAAAAAACACTGCCCTAGAAGAATCCTGGGATATTGAATTTAGTGAATACCGCGAAAATATCGAAGCTCCTCATTTTGTGCTTTATGTAAAAGAGTTAATCGAAGACAAATACGGAAAAGACGTGGTTGAAAAAGGAGGCTTAAAAGTCTACACCACCTTAGACCCAACCATGCAGGGCTATGCCGAAGAAGCCGTCGAAACCTATCACGAACGCAACAGCACACAGTTCAATGCGCATAACGCTAGCTTAGTTTCTATTCATCCCCAAACCGGCCAAATTTTAGCCATGGTAGGGTCAGCTGATTATTTTGACGAAGAAATTGATGGAAATGTAAATATTGCCACTCGCTATCGCCAACCAGGATCTTCATTCAAGCCTTTTGTTTACGCTCTCGCTTTTTTAAACGGTTATGCCCCAGCCACTGTTTTATATGATGTTGAAACACAAATCGGGCCTGGTGAATGGCCACAAAATTATGACGGTGAATTTTTGGGGCCAGTTAGAATTCGTGAAGGCTTAGCTTATTCCCGTAATATCCCCGCAATTAAATCTTACTTTTTAGCCGGCCAAGAAGAAGAAATCATTCCTTTTATGGAACCTTTTGGGATTGAGCTAGATGACACTATTGGTTATGGTTGGCCGCTTGCCCTAGGTAGTGGCGAAGTCCGCTTGCTTGATCTGGTAGGAGCCTATGGTGTTTTTGCTAACAGTGGTGTTAAAAAAGATGTTTCCCCAATCCTAAAAATTGAAA
Source organism: Candidatus Peregrinibacteria bacterium (assembly GCA_018659585.1). Classification (GTDB taxonomy): domain Bacteria; phylum Patescibacteriota; class Gracilibacteria; order UBA1369; family UBA12473; genus JABJMC01. The sequence goes on along the minus strand of JABJMC010000040.1, from coordinate 617 downwards.
ATCGTGATGGAGAAATTCTCGAGAAATGGGAGGATAAAGCTGGAGAAGAAGTACTTGATCCTCAAGTTGCTTATTTAATTACTGATATTTTGTCAGACTCTGAAATTAATTTAGGGGCCCGTTTACGAGTTAGTGGCCACCACGTTGCCGCTAAAACTGGAACCAGTAATACCAAAGACGAATACGGCGAAAACGCTCCAAACAACGCTCTAACACTTGGCTACAGCACCAAAATTTCTACTGGGGTTTGGGTTGGAAACGCTGACAATGAACCCATGTCCTACGATGCCAATGGTTATGACTTAGCCGCCACTATTTGGAATGATTACATGACCAACGCTTTAGCTGAATTATCTCCAGAATCATTCCCAGAACCAGAAGGAATTGTTGAAATGGAAGTCACTAAATCTAGCGGGAAAATCCCTTCCCAGTACACTCCCGAAGACATGATTGTAACCGAAAAATTTGCTAACTTTAATGTTCCAACCGAGGTCGACACTCTTTGGGCGACAGCCATGGTGGATGGGTTTTCTGGTTTAGTTGCGACTGAATATTCACCACAATGGTCACTCGAAGAAAAAGAATTCCAACAACATTTTGCAATCATGTCGTATTAT
>JABJMC010000003.1 GCA_018659585.1 Candidatus Peregrinibacteria bacterium | reverse complement strand
TTTTTCAAAATCACCATTTAACTCTTGAGATTTGAGGTCTTTTAAATGTTTGATACGTTTTTTGATTGTACCAAAATTAGTAAGAAGACCAGGAACCCATTTGTGGGTAATGTAAGGCATTCCACATGATTCGGCGGTATCACGCACGATTTCAATGGCTTGTTGTTTAGTACTTACAAAAAGAATAGTTTTGCCTTCGTTAGAACATTTTTTAAGAAAATCTTGTGCCTCTTTTAACATGGTGGCGGTTTGATTTAAATCAAAAACATGTACTCCGGAATGTTTTCCGTGAATAAAAGACTTCATCTTGGGGTCCCATTTACTGGGACGATGTCCAAAATGGACTGCGTTTTTTAGCATGTCCTTAAGAAGTTTTTCTGAAATAACTGGTGTTGTCATATCCTTAGGGTTAACGCCAGGTCTCTTCTTTTCACACCTTGAACCTTTGGAATAGGCAGGATGGCGTGATCAGAGAACTGACTAGAGAAATAAAATCGTTGCGACATTACTTGATTTTTTGGTTTTCCACAAGGGTTTTCTTTGCTATTCTTTTCTTAAAACTAACCTATTTTTATGACTGATGAAATTAATTTGGATGATTTCCGAGAAAAGCTTGATCAAATTGATGATCAAATAGTTGATTTATTGGGGGAGAGGTTTGATTTGATTTCTCAGGTTAAGGAGTATAAAAAGAAGCACAAGGTTGAAACTTATCATCCCAAAAGGGAGCAAGAAATTTTGGAGAGAGTTGAGATTAAAGGGAAAAAGATGGGTTTAAACACACTTCTTTTGCATTCACTTTTTTTGCAAATTTTTGCTGTTTCCAAAAGAAAACAGGACAATAAGGAGTAGTTCAGGTTTGACTTAAGGTATAATATTTGGTATAATGATATGATTTTAGTTGTATCTTAAACCCTAGAATCGTGGATCAAACTCCTACTATTACAACACCAACGGCAGCGCCTCAGGCGGAGATTCCTAACACTCCACCGAGTGGGGATGAGACTGTGCAAATCAGTATTACACTGCCAACAAATGCTTATTTTTTGTCTGGGATTAGAGATTTTACTCTGACTATGACGAAGAATATGACGGGTTTTTCTGATCAGTGGGCTTTCCGTTTTCAATCTGTAGTGGATGAACTTTGCAATAATGCGATTGAACATGGTTCTGCGCTAGGCCAAGAAATCGTTATTACGTTTATTGGTCATCCTCAGGAAAGCTTAGAAATTATTGTTGACGATAGTGGAACCGGTCCAAACAAATACACAGCTGCTGAGATGCAGGGGATTTTCAAAGAACAAGTTCAAAAAGTTCAAACTCAATTTTTGGGATTGCGCGGTCGTGGTTTAGCAAAAATCGTGGCGGAATGGACTGATGAAATTAAATTTGAAGATTCTGATAAAGGCGGACTACGCGTTCGCGTAAAAAAATACATTAAAAATCCTTAATTTTCCTTGTCATCATGACCTATGCCAACATCACCATCGAGGATCTGGCTAGCGATCAAGCCGATAAAATGGTCAAGATCGTAAAGATCAGTGGGCAACTGGATGAGAGTAATGTGGATGAACAATCCAAGACGATCTACCAGCTCATTGAAGCTAATCCTAAAAATCTTTATCTTATTTTCGATTTTTCGGAATTAGAGTACTTGAATAGTAAAGCAATTGGTTACTTAACTGATTGGTATGGGAAAATTTCGGCTGAATCTGGGCAAATTGCGATCTCGATGGCGCAAGAAAATATTGTAGATATTCTTCAAGTAGTGGGATTAACGCAGTTAATTACCTGTCACGTTACTTTGGATGAAGCAAAGACAGCAATGCTTGCATCTTAAAGGCGGGCTCCGTATCATAGGAGAGAAGTTCTCTCCCGTTTTATTATGAAACAACCACGCCTTGCGATTGTTTGTGATTGGCTCACCGATTGGGGTGGGGCCGAAAGAGTGATTTTAGCTATGCACGAGCTTTATCCAGAGGCTCCGATTTTTACTAGCCTTTATAATGAGGCTAATATGGGGGAATTTGCTAAGGCTGATGTGCGTCCTTCTTTTTTGCAAAAAATTCCTGGGGCTAAGCGTCATCATCAACGTTTTTTAGGGCAAATGCCCGAGGCTTTTGAATCTTTTGATTTAAGTAAATATGATGTGGTGCTTTCTAGTAGCCATTCTTGTGCCAAAGGTGTCATTACTAAACCAGAAACTCTACATGTTTCTTATTGTCATTCCCCGCCGCGTTATTTGTGGGATAATTCGCACCAATATGTAAAAGATTATCCGTGGCCTAATTGGTTGAAGAGATTTGTAATTCCTTCGATTCTTCATAAAATGCGTATTTGGGATCGAGCGGCTGCGGATCGAGTGGATCGTTATATTGCTAATTCAAATTATGTGGCTGGTCGGATTCAAAAATACTACCGACGTGAGGCAGAAGTTATTTATCCGCCGGTATCTATGGAATCTTTTGATCCACCAGCAGAAAGAGAGGATTATTATTTAGCAGTGGGAAGATTAATTCCCTATAAGCGTTTTGATTTGATTGTGAAGGCGTTTAATGAGTTAAAAATGCCTTTAAAAATTGTGGGAATTGGAAATCAGGAGAAAAGATTGCGACGGATTGCAGATCGTAATATTGAGTTTTTGGGAATGGTCCCCGAGGAAGAATTGCGAAATTATTATCGTTATGCGAAAGGATTTATTTTTCCTCAAATTGAAGATTTTGGAATAACACCTTTAGAAGCAATGTCTCATGGTTGTCCAGTGGTAGCTTATGGTCAAGGTGGGGGATTAGAGACGGTTTCTGATGGGGAATCAGGTT
>JABJMC010000039.1 GCA_018659585.1 Candidatus Peregrinibacteria bacterium | reverse complement strand
GTTTATTTTGAGGAAGGAGGAGAGCTGTGGCAGTTGTTAGGACTTGCAATTGGGATGGGGATGGTTTTGCCCGCGTTGTTGTACGCGATGCTAAAGGGGGTTAGCAAGCTTATGAAAATGAAAAGTTCCTTGGTTATTACCCCACAAGGTGAACTCAAAGCTATCGTGAACCAGAGAGAAGTAACCCTCCCATTAAACAGCCTTACTGATATAAAAATGGTGAAAATGTGGGGCCTTACAAATGTTCAAATAAAAAAGGCAAATGGCGAAACATTAAATCTGCCTCTGCCTGGACAGATGACTAGGCAGCAAGATTCTGAATTTCAAAATGCAATTGCTAAATTTGCCTCCAAGTAATATGATCGCCTAGCAAATGTGCCGAAGTGGCGGAACCGGTAGACGCGCACGACTCAAAATCGTGTTCCTGTATGGGAGTGAGGGTTCGATTCCCTCCTTCGGCACCATAGACGTAGCCCGCAATAGCGGGCGGAGTCCAGCGAGTTAAGGCGAGCAAAAATAAACCTCTATCTCAAAATATTATTCAAAGCTGGCGGTGGTGGCTCATTTAGCACATCAATCCTAATTCCTCCCGGAGGCACCAGCTGAGCAAATTCAACCACATCAATATTAGACATTCGAATACAACCACCAGAAGCAGGCTGACCCAACATAGCCTCTCTATTTGTCCCATGGACATACAAAGGTCTCCAGCGTGCATTGCTTGGCAATTGCAGCTTTAGGACTCGGGTTGTCATCACAGCCTTGCCATCCATAGCTTTCCAATCAGTATTATGTCTAATTCTACCTCTATTTTGTCCTTCATAAAAAATCGTTCCTACCGGGAATTCTGAATTTTCTTTTTTATTATAAAGAGAACTATATCTAAACAGCGCCCGCGAAACTCCTCCCACAGTTTGTCCTCTATTCTCTCCAATTCCTCCTTGCCCCAAAGAAATTGTATAGCATTGAATGCTAGTAATTTCCCCGCTTTCATCTTTATTCATTAAGAGCATGGTTTGTGGCAAATGACGCGTAGAGTTAAAAACCACCGCTGCCATCCCGGTATCCCACCCTCGTTTAGTCAGGTTTTTTAAGTGCTCATACTCTTTTAAATTAGTAACTACCTCTCTAACTTCAGCTGGACTCAACGTTAAACTAGTATACAAGCTTTCATCCAAAAGTCCCCGCCCCAAATCATCATTTTCTTCGTAAGTCGATAACATATGGTCACGCGCAGGTGAATCAATCACCTTATCAAAAAAAGACAAAGGCACTTCTTCTGATAGAAAAGGAGGACGAGGTTTTGGTTTAGAGATTACTACGGCTACTTGAGTCCCCGTAGTAAGAGAGATTCGTTGACGAGGATCTCGAGCTGGATAATAACTCCAACCCATTCCTCCACGCATATAAACGAACTCTCTCCCATTCACCTGCAATTCCTCTCTTCGATATAAATGGTGAATACAAACATCCTCATAGAGAGGGTGATCTTTCTCCAAAATAAAAACACCATCTTCATCCAAAGCAACAGATCGAATTTTAGCTCGACCCTCTTTAGTCCTCGCCAATTCACTTAAATTTTCCGAGATTTCCTCGACCACGCCGGCATAAAATATTTCTGTCGCTTTCATGGCTGACCCAAGGGCGTCTAAATCCTGTAATCCCATTTAAGAATAAGGTTAGAATTATCTTGTTATTATACCACAAAACCCTATTTTTATCAAATCACAAATAAGGTTAGGACCCCTCAGGATTTATGATAGAATACGTTCCGATATGGCTCTTTATGTATTCCTTTTTATTATCGGATTTATCTCCCTTATCAAGGGAGCGGATTTTCTTGTGGACGGATCGGCTTCGATTGCGCGGCGACTCGGGATTTCTTCACTAGTAATTGGGTTAACAGTCGTGGCTTTTGGTACTTCAGCGCCGGAATTAGTGGTGAATTTGATTGCCAGTTTTCAAGGAAATACAGATTTGGCTATTGGTAATGTTTTAGGTTCTAATATTTCAAATACTTTGTTGATTTTGGGTGTAGCGGCTCTGATTTATCCGATTGCAGTTAAAGACAGTACGATTTGGAAAGAGATTCCTTTTTCATTGTTGGCCGTAGTAGCCCTGTTTTTTATGGCTAATGATATTTTGATTGATGGGGCCGATCTTTCCCAAATTTCTCGTTCTGATGGAATGGTAATGTTGGGATTTTTTGTGATTTTTGTGGTGTATTTATTTCAAATTGCTAAGAAAGGAGTTTTAGATCCCGGTTTAGATCACGAGCATATTCATAAGGAAAGTATCGGAGTTTCTTCAGCTAAGATTTTGGCTGGGTTAGTAGGATTAACATTAGGTGGTAAGTGGATTGTAGATGGGGCAATTTATTTTGGAGAATATATGGGAATGAGTCAGGCTTTTATGGGTCTTACTATTTTGGCGATTGGGACTTCTTTGCCGGAGCTAGCAACCGCCGTGGTAGCGGCTCGCAAAAAACACCCTGACATTATTATCGGAAATGTTATTGGCTCCAATATTTTTAATATTCTTTTAGTCCTGGCCACCACCGCCACTATTACTCCCCTTTCTTTTTCCGAGGCCTTAAATCACGACATCATTATGGTGATTGCGACTACTTTTTTGTTGTTTTTCTTTATTGTCCAAGGGAAAGGTCATACAAAAAACAAACTACTTAAATCGCAGGGTGTGATTTTTATTAGTATATATATTGGATACATAACCTACCTTGTTATTAGGGGTTAGCTTTATTCTTAATTTTTTATTATGGAAGCACCAAAATCGGTTAAATGGGCTAGTCATTTAGCGGTAATTCAACTTATTTTAAATATCATTATCATTGGGAGTACGATATTTATGTTTTATTTTTTGGATGGCTTTGCTAGTAATGAATTTTTGGCTGGGATGCTAGAAGCCCGTGATGCCAAGCTAGCGGAAGCCGGCATAACCATCGCTGATTTAAAAACTAGCGTTTTCAGTCTTCTTTCAATTCCAATATTAGCTAGTTTAGCCTCTATTGCCACCATTGCCGCTGTCAAAAGAGGGGTTAAGCAACAGTCCTACATTGCGATTTTGCTTTTAGGTCTTCATATCCTTAATGGAATTACCAATAGTTCAAGTAACTTACTTTCAATCATTATTTTGTTCACTCTCCTACACAAAGAGGAGGGTCGTAAGTATTTAGATTTGAGTAGCGGAAAAAGTAAGTAGATTTAATTTATAGCTTAAAAAAAGAAGGTGTTTTTCAAGCGAACGTAGAACTAGTGAGCGGGAAAATGCCTTCTTTTTTTCTACAAATCCATCTTCACCTGCTCATCCTTATCTGTGGATGAGTTTTGCTCCTCTTCGACTGGGTCTTCCTCTACTTCCACCAAAAGCACCATTTTGGCTTTGGCATCTTCGTTATAAGGATCCAGTTCCAAAATTCTTTTTAGCGTCGCAATAATGTCGTCAATTTGTGAGAATTTTTCGTAATAATCTGTTAAAGCCCATAAATAATCCAAATTTCGCGGTTCCAAACGAGTTGCTTCTTCAAAAGCAGCCAGAGCTTTTTCCATATCACCCAACTCATGATAAACATGGGCCACACTTACAAATCGCCCGGCTCTTTTGTCGTCCATTTCAATGGCTCGTTCATATAATTTCACAGCCTCTTCCAATCGGTTTTGTTGATACAAAGTCAGCGCCAAATTACTAAAATAAATTGGATTTTCCTTTAAATCAATTAGCTTTTGAAAAAAGAACTCAGCTCGCGGCAGGTTTTCCTGCTGCAAATACAAAAGTCCCAATTTTAAATTCGCATCCAAATGATCATTATCAAAAGAAAGAACCTGCAATAAATGCTTTTCCGCTAATCCATAATCTCCTTTTGTAAAATGAACATCAGCTTGTTTAAAAGCGCGTTTAGCCTTGCGAATGCGTGAAGTTTTTTCTTCCCGAGCACGCTGTTCTTCATGGCGTTTCTTCTGTAAATCAGTTAATTCATCATCTTCCGGAAGAGGCATTTCTTCGGGCTCTTTATCCTTAGATTCCTCTTTTTTAAGTTCTTCTTCAAAAGAAATACTTTTCAAAGCCAACAAATATCTTCGCCAGAAAATTAATCCCAACGTCAATCCACTAATTAAAAACAAAATCCAATAAAACATAGGGAAGAATTATACATCTAATAACAAATTTTCTAAAGTTAAGCGGGCATTAACATTATGATCAAGTTCAAATCGAGCCTGATCCAAGCGATGAATTAAATTAAATAAATCCTCAAAAGAACAAGAAATCTCCGCTCCTTCCATTTTTTTGAAAATCAATCGACGCACTACATACACAAACAATTCCAAGAAAATCGGCACTCGTTCCGGCTCTTTCAAAAGTCCTTCCACATACATCATGCGATCAGTTTTAGTTGATCGTTCCAAAAATTTTGCAATCTGATGATGCATATCTTGGTAAAAACGAAAACTATCTGGGTCATTCAAAAAAACCATAGCTCGGCCTGGCTTACCCATAGCATAAGCCGAAACCATTTCTACCATTTTGGGGTCTAAATTAGGACGAATTTCTCGAATATAATCATGAATAACCGTATCAGACAAAGCATGCAAAGAAATAGTTCTAATTCGGGATATCAAAGTAGGCAGTAAGCGTTGTTTTTGAATGGAAGTCATCAGAAAAAGAACTCCTGGAATCGGCTCTTCCAAAGTTTTCAAAAAAGCATTCGCCGCTTCATTTGTAATTCTTTCTAGATTTTGAATAGTCACAATTTTGTAAGGGCTTGAAGTAGTGGTTGAAAGATGCGAAATCAATTCTCGAATATCTTCAATTTTTAAAGATTCGCCTTCGTCACGAAGCACCATGGTATCAATATGTTGACCTTTTTCAATCTGGCGGCAAGTAGGACACTCGCGACAAAAATTATTTGGGCACTGCAAAATTTGCGAAAAAGTCCGCACAATTGGCATTTTTCCAATCTGGCTTGGCCCAGCAAAAAGATAAGCATGACCCAACCGATCTTGGGCCAGATCTTGTTCTAATTCTTCTAATTGTTTAACGTGTCCGATAACCGGCCATTTATATTTCATGTATTCAGTGTTTTTGCCAGTAAGAATCCTGGCGAGATAATAACTGCTTAGCTTGCTTAGGATGTAGCATTAGTTCTTTTACTAAATGTTCCATTCGCACATTATTTTGGGAGCCTTTTGCTAAAATTACGTCCCCTTCACGGAGTTTATCTTTTAAGAATTCCGCGGCTGCTTTTGAAGTTTCAAAAGAAAAAATTCGTTCTTTAGAAAAGCCAGCATCATGCGCTGCTTCGGCAAAATAACGAGCATGATCCCCCACTGTCAGGAGTAAATCTGCGGCCGCTGGAACGTGACGTCCCACTCGGCGATGTTCTTTTTCCGAAATTTCACCCAGCTCATTAATTGAACCCAAAGCTGCAATTTTACGGCCAGGCAATCCTTTCAAAACATTCAAAGCCGCAATCACAGTTTCCGGAGAAGCATTATAAGAACTATCAATAATTGTTGTTTTTTTAATTCCTTCAATTCGATTCATTCGGCCCGGTGGCAATCGAAAATCACGTAGAGCAGAATAAATTGTTTGGAACGGTAAATTCATCAAAAATCCAACCGCAAAAGCGGGTAACATAACATAAGCTTGATGTCGTCCTAACAGATACGGAAAGTGCACTTCGTGCGAAGTTGTTTCGTAGTGAAGGGTAAATTTAAGTCCTTCCAAGGTGCTACGAATACTTTTTACACGTAAGTCTGCTTTGGGTGCGGCCCCAAAAGTAATCACATTACAACTAACTTCATCAATTAACGAAGAAACCCGCGCATCATCGGCGTTCAAAACCGCCCAACCATTTTCTGGTAAAGAGCGAATTAATTTTGCTTTTTCAATAAAAATATCATCCAGGCTCGCAAATTGACCTTCGGCTAAATGCATGGGTTTCACATTTGTAAAAACTCCAATTTGCGGTTTTACATGCTTTACTAAATATTCAATATCACCCGGCTTATCAGCCCCCATTTCTAAAATTAGATTTTTATAAGGAGGCTCTTTTAAACGCAAAGTGCTAATAAATCCTCCGCCCAAAGCTAACAGCCAATGGAGCGGCGAAGAATAGCCAGAAGTCTGACCTAAAATTGTGAGCCAGGCCCCAAATTCAGTATTATAGCTTTTTTTGCTGCAGTGGGTAGGTATGCTTTCGGCCAAAGCGGCAAAAATCGCATCCTTGGTACTGGTTTTTCCAACCGAACCCGTAATTCCAACGATTTCAGGCTGGATTTTGCGAATACGCCAGTGAACCAATCGTTCCAAAAGGAAAAGAACTACCTGTTTAGCAAAGTGTTTAGCGCTCATGATTTGGCTTAATAATGGCCTAAATTATACTTAAAAAACGACTCTTAAGCAAAAACGCGCGATAATCTTTTTCGCGCCCAACCCATCACACCTTTTACTTTGCGGCCAATTTTTTCACCAGCAGTTTCAGTTTGGGTGAATTTTGGTGGCTCGACAGTTGTAATTGGGTTTGGGGCTGGCTCTGGTTTGAGTTGCACTGTTTCCGTGGCCGGTTCATCAGCAATAACAATTTTATCGATAAAGTCTTCTTTAGGTGGACCCACGGTTTCCGGTGTAATTGCTCCGATTTCTACTGGTTTTACATGGCCAGCTTCCGGAACATCAGTTGGATCTTTTGGAAGTTGAATCCCCTCAAATGGTTTAAATGGATCGCGTTTTTCGGGTCTAAATGGATCGCGCGGTGGTGGATAATAAGGTTCAGTGGCCGCCATTGGGCTTTCAAATTGACGTAACAATCTTGCTGGTGGATCGGGGGTGTCGTGTGGCCCAATTTGCAAAGAACCAAATCCTTCTGGGTTAGCAGTGTCTTCTAACGGAGATTCGTCCAGAGGAGACTCATTTGGGGATGAATCAGGAACAGCGTCCGGCGCAACATCTGGGGCCAGTGGAGTTGTTGGGGTAACGGGGATTTCTCCTCCCGGAATCGGCATGGTTTTCGCTAACTCCATCATGAATTGTAAAGGCGCTTCATCTGAAGGAACATGCTTTAATCTAGTTGACGCCAAAGCCGTTTCTAAATCTTGAGATTGCTCCCCTGATAATTCGTTCATTAATTGTAATAAAGTTGTGCCTTCACCAATTAATTCTAATTCATCACCAAACCCTCCCCATTGCTCTAACATCGGCGCTACTTGCGCTAAATAAGTTGGGCTTGTGTAGGGCAAATTAGCATCTTTAATCAAAGTGGTTTCAGTTCGCGTTTGAGTTAACATTTCATGCGACATTTGCGCTAACACTCGGTGTCCTTCTGGAGAAAGTTCGCCTGTTTCAGGGTTACCATATTCGGTTTGAACTCGATTTTTAAGAATATTCCACGGCCAATTTCCTGGCCCAGGGGTTAATTCTGCTTGCGACTCTGCAGTCGCCGTAGCGGGCGGCAATTCGGCTGGCGGCCTTTCCGTGCTCGGAGCATCTGGTTGAGCTTCTACATGTTTAGCTGGCGCGGCTGACGTTACGATTGGAAGTTCGTCAGTTGGGGGCGTCACAACAGCTGGTGGCCCACCTAAGAAAGGAACCGGAATAACAATATCTGCATCATCAGCATCAACCAAAACAGGCACAGGGATATTTATTTGTATATCAGGTATTAAATCTTTTATCTTATCTGCCGCCCAAATGCTTACTAAAACTACTGCCGCGGCTCCAACCACTACTAAAACTTTATTACGAGTACTCATCCCAGTTTTTCGTATTTCGATTGGCGCATCATCATCTTCCCAAACATTTGGCAAATCTGGTGGTGGCCCACTAGCTTCCATTGCAAATTCTCGAGTTGGTAGTATGGTGGGCGCTTCCGAAGGAGGAATCTCTCCATCAATATCAATTGGTAAGGCCGTTCTCGGCACAGTTAACATATAACCATGACCATCTATACCATCAATTGGTACAATTTGGGGTCGGCTATTTGGTTGTGGCGGAGTAATCTGCGGCTTTTCAGCCGGCTCATCTTCCAGTTCTCTCTCTTCAAAATCATCAACCTGAAAAGAATCATCTGCGACAGAACCCTCTCCTGAATAAGCAGGGTCTCCATTTACAACAACGGGCTCAAAAGAAAGACTATCCGCACTTATTCCTGCCCCCAAATCATCATCAGTTTCCAAAATATCTGGATCAAGGGCTTCTCCGCTTACCAAAACTCCTTCAGGGAAAAAATCATGATGCCCAAAATCTCCAGTATTATCTTCATCGTCATTCATTGCGCTACTAAGACTACTCGGATCAACTAACAAGTAGCTCTCAGTCCTTTCAGTATTATAATCAGGCGGAAGCTGAGTAGATCGTAATGGCCGCTCCCAAGATTCCATTTGTTCTAAATAATTCGCTAATTCAATCAAACCAGGAGTGTTCCCGGTAGGCTGGTAAACATGATTTGGAAAAGCCCACGATTCTTCATCAAGATCTTCTAAGCCAGGAGGAGATAAATCTTCCCAGTGGTGAATTTCTGGATCATTATTTGGATCAATCTCTAATCCAAGATCAGCCGCAATTTTTCTTTCCAAACTTTCATAGTCAAGTACATCTAAAACATAAGTTTGAGCTCCAGCTTCTTTAATAGGATTCAGCAAGGGGTATAAATAATTTTTAAAAACCTTATTCAGTTCAAAGCGCGCTCCCCTAAGATATTTAGGGAAAATCATTTTTCTATCTTTTTTTGAATAATAAGGAGAGGCTTCATCCAGAAAAGAAACCAAAGTTTGTCCTACTAAATCAGTTAAAACTACTAAATCAGCCATCACCTGCTCAAGCTCGACAGCACTAATATCTGTTGATAAATGGGCCAATAAAAAACTAGCCTTAGCCTGTATAGGTCTAAGTTTTCCTGTCAAAAGTTGGCTATTATAAGACTTTAATCCATTAGGAATAAAACTTAAAACTTGAGGAATGGCATTGTTAAAACCATCCACCTTTTTTCTCATATCCTCTAAATCAATTTCTGGTAAGTTCTCAGCTCGTTGCAGCCTTAAAGATCCCGGCTCAACAACATCTTCTGGACCAGTTTTACTTCCTGGGCCATCAAATTTAGACGTACCGTTTCCCATAAATTAAATTAAAAAAAAGAAAGGGGATAAACATACCCTTTCTTCCTGATTATGTCAAAAAATTAACCTCTTATTTAACGGCCTTAATTACTTCTTTAAATACTTCGGGTTTTTCAGCAGCTAAATGAGCCAAAATTTTACGATCTAGTTTAATGTTTTTCTTGAATAAGCTATTAATAAGTCGGCTATAGCTGATACCGTTTTCACGGGCTGCCGCATTAATTCGTAGGATCCAAAGGCCGCGTAATTCTCTTTTCTTTTCACGGCGATGGCGATAAGCGTGTAAGCCAGCTTTCATAACTGCTCGCTTGGCTTCTCGGAATAGATTCCCACGTTGTCCACGGAATCCTTTGGCTGCTTTCAGGACTTTTTTGTGACGTTTTCGTTGAGTGACGCCTCGTTTAACTCGTGTCATGACTTAATTATTTAAAGATTAAGAAGTTTTTTGATAGTTTTAGAATCGCCTTTCTGCATATCGAAAGCCTTTCCTTGCATTTTCTTTTGACGTTTACTCTTGTTCGAGAGTAAATGTCGGGCAGAAGCTTTGCGGCCCACGATTTTACCTTTCTTTTTGCTTCCGGTAATGCGGAATCGCTTTTTAGCTCCGGAATGAGTTTTTTGCTTCATAATTAATTATTTAAGAGGAGAAAGAATCATAAACAGATTGTAACCTTGCTTCTTGGGGGCTTGATCTACTTTGGCCACGTCTTCGAGTTCTTTGATGATAACGTGCATTTTTTCAACCGCGAGATCAAAGTGAGAAAGCTCTCGGCCTTTAAAGATCAGGGCGACTTTTAAGCTGTGACCTTGTTCTAGGAATTTTCGCGCTTTTTTCACTTTAGTCTCAATATCGTGTGTGTCAGTACGGAGACTTAGGCGAATTCCTTTTACCTCGTGTTTCTTCTGCTTGGAACGCTGTTTTTGCAACTGTTTCTTTACTTTGTAGAGATATTTTCCGAAGTCCATAACTTTACAAACCGGAGGACGAGCATTTGGAGCCACCTCCACCAGATCAAGTTCTGCATCCTGAGCCAGTTTTAAGGCATCTTCAATTGATTTAATGCCAAGCTGGTCTTCATTGTCCGCAATTAAACGGACAGTGGGGGCAGTGATCTGTTTGTTAACACGAGTTCGCTTTCCTATAGAAGATGGTGTTAAATTGACAAGTAGGCATATAATATGCCAAAAAGCTTAAGAAGCCTGGGCATTGTAGGCAAAACTGTTAATAAGGTCAAGATGATTATTCCCATTACAAAGCGGAGGAAAACGCAAGCCATTGCCATTGGTGGCGTGCAAGTTGGTGGCAGCAATCCCATTGCTATCCAATCTATGTGCGATACTAAGACCGAGGATGTTGAAGCAACCGTAGCTCAAATCCTGGCTCTTGAAGGGGTTGGTTGCGAAATTATTCGTGTTGCAATCCCTACTAAAGAAGCTGCTCAAGCCCTTCCGCTCATTAAAGAAAAAATCCATATTCCCCTAGTCGCGGACATTCATTTCCGATCAGACTTAGCGCTTTTAGCCCTTGAAAATGGAGCTGACAAAATCCGCATCAATCCTGGTAATATTTCGGATAAAAATTTATTGCGCCAAATTATTGATTCCGCAAACAAGCACAACGCGGCTATTCGAATTGGGGTAAATGCTGGCTCATTAGAACAAGATTTATGGGATAAATATGACGCTCCTACAGCCGAAGCCCTAGCTGAATCCGCCTTAAATTGGGTTAAATTTTTTGAAAACGAAAACTTCAATCAACTTGTCTTATCTGTAAAAAGTTCTCAGGTCCCCACCATGATCACGGCTAACGAAATCCTTGCCACCCAAACCAACTACCCTCTTCATCTTGGGGTAACCGAAGCCGGCCCCCCACCAGCTGGCAGTATCAAAAGTGCAATTGGTATTGGATCACTCCTTCAAAAAGGCATTGGCGAAACTATTCGCGTCTCCCTAACAGCCGATCCCGTCGAAGAAGTCCAAGCCGCCAAAGAAATTCTCAAATCACTCAAACTTTACGACAAAGAACCCGATATTGTGTCCTGCCCGGGCTGCGGCCGCACCGAAATCGATATCCAAAAACTCACCCAGCAAGTTCAAGAAATGGTCGCTCGTCTTAATCTGCAAAAGCCCTACCGTATCGCAGTTATGGGTTGTGTAGTCAACGCTCTTGGCGAGGCCAAAGAAGCAGACTTCGCTATTGCTGGCGGTCAAAAACAAGGCAACCTTTATTACCAAGGCGAACTTTACAAAGGCAACATCCCAGAAAAAGAGCTACTTAAAGAGTTTGAGGAGTTAATTCTTCAAAAAATCAGGTAAAGCCTTCCAAACCGGATAACCCGGATTGCTAGGATCTTGATGATTTTTATAACGCACCACAAGCAATTTTAAGAAATCCAAATCACCTCCCACCAGATTATCCAATAAAATTTCGGCAAATTCATAACGAGCAGATTCTAGTTCTTCATGGCTTAGACCAGGGTGACGACTTTCAATCTCACGTTTCAAAGAACCTTCTATATATTCAGCATAATATTGAGGATCTCTTAAGGCCACTTCAGCGACTAAAGGATCAAGAAATTTTCCTTCGCGAAAAGTCAAAGTTCTGTAGTTATATCCATCAAGAATTTGTTGGCTCGCCACTTCTGCCATTCTTGTTTCAAAAACCTCAGAAGAATAACCATTATATCGATAACCCTCATAAAAATGGTCATAAGCTGCTTGCAAAAATTTAAGATCATCAATCCTGTTAATTGCCTCATTAAACAAAGCCTTAGATCGCCATTGACGTTGACGTTTCCTCCCTCCATAGTTTTGAACAGTTCTTATAAAAAGTTTTTGATCTACTCCCTCATCTATAAAGCCGAAAACATTTTCAGTAACAAAACTATCTGAATAACCAGAATAGTGACTAATATCATAGCTATTATATTCATAATGCAAATCTTTCATTAAAGAATCCCAAGCTTCAGGATTTTCCAAAAGAGCTTGCCAGTGATCAGAAGGAATTTTTGCTAAAGAATCCATCAAATCTTTAGGAATAATAGCCTCGCCTGGCTCTGCTGGGACCACCTCAGCTACAGCATCAAGAACTGATTGCTTATATTCTTGTAAAACTTCTGCATTAATAGGAGGAGCTTCATCTGGGTTGGCATATACAATATCTTTCGCCATGTCTCGGTTTTCCGTAAAAGTTTTTTCCGGATTTTCTAGCCAATTATCAACCGCTTCCAAAACAGTTAAATGCCGCTCCAAGGAAGACATCCTATCAGCATGTCCAACGCCAAATATTTTACAAATTTCAGGATTATCTTCCGCCCTGTAAGTTTCAGCAGAAGCTTCAGTATAAGGACCTACCCTAGAAACATTGTAAGCATTATCTGTGACATAATCTTTCACCGAAATATGGACACTACCAGATTCTGAAACATAAAAATCTAATGATAAATTTCTCCCCATTCTTAGATCAAAGCCATGACTTTCACCATCATTATCTACGGTGCTCCGCATAGGAGCAAGTTCCGTATATTTATCATAAATCCTTTGCCTTACCTCTCCAATTTTTTCCATATAAGACTCTTCCCTTTCTCGTGCCTCAGATTCTGTTACCAATTCATCCTGAAGGCGCATCTGCCCAGTAGTCAAAGATGCTTCTTCCTTTGCTAGGTAAGCTCCCATGGCCTCTAGTTCGGCTTCTGAGTAATCGTCTAAAGTCGCAATCAAATCTGCAGCGCTAAGGTTTTCTAAACCCAGCACTTCTTCTGCTGAGTCAAAGCTTTCTGGAAGTTGCTCACTTCCGCCCAGGGCTTCGGATTCGTCTAGATGTTGGTAAATAAATTGCATTTTTATGATTGCCAAGAATTAAGAATTTTACGAGCATCTTCTTTTAGATACTCAGATGTAATAGGGTCTGCTATAAGTCTACGAACAAAATCTGCATTTTCTGGGCCTAATTTTGATAAACTAGGTACAAGGGAATCAGTCATATACATTCCCTCCCTGAGCCGCCAAATATGTTTTTTCAAGTACTCAGGGTCTTGAATATTCTGCACAGCTAAGCTTCTTAGAGCAAAGCCTGACCCAACTGCGTTATCTACGTCTTTGAAAAAAGGATCATCAACGACCGAAACTCCTTCCGAAAGAAGAAATTCCAGTAAAACATAACCAGCCAAAGAATCGCTTTCTAGATACAAATACATTAATTCTTTTTGAAACTCAGGGTCTCCTTTTACGGCTTTCATTAGTTGACGGGTTTCATATTCAAGGATTTTCCCAGGATCATCAGGCCCAGCGTCAGAATTAATCAAGTAACGAGTAAGGCCTTTTTGAAAAGATTCTACATTTGGAAGTGTTTTTCGGGCTCTTTCTTGCAGTTCTAGTTGAGTTTCATGGCTTTCTTTATCACCTTCTTCTCTAAATTGAAGTTCAGACTGAATTTCATCTTGAAGATGAGCGTGTTCAGCCTCTAAGCCATCATAAGTTTCCTCTAAATAGACATCGATAGCCGCTAATTCTGTTTCAGAATAATCTTGATCTAAAGATTCTATTAAATTTGCGGCCTCCATACCAAGTAACTCATCCACTGCAGTCTCAACATCAAAATCTTCAGGTAACTGTTCGCTTCCGCTCAGGGCCTCGGAGCCATCTGTATGTTGATAAATAAATTGCATTTTTGTTTTGATTAGGTGGTTATTTAGATTTAGTTATTTCCAACCTGTTTTTGGCTGAATTTAAGGATACTTTTTTCTTTTTGACGCTTTTCATGCGCGTCACAATATTTTTAATGAGTTTGTCTTTTTTTGTTTGCATAGGAATAATTTAAGTTTCTTTCCTTTTATTATACATTAAAAACAAGAATAGGTCAATGACCTCTTCCCCTCATTTCCCTCTTTCTGCTATGATCTTTCCATGAATATCTTCCTCCGCAACATCCTGGGCCCAATTTGGCTTCTTGTCGTTGCTTCTTACTATTTTCCGCATCACGAATATTACGCCTCAAGTTTTAAGTTTTTAGGAGGAACTGGGACGGTAGTTTTTGCTTGGTTAGTTATTTTTGGAATAATTGGTGGATTTTGGGTTTGGAAAAAGAAAAAATCACTCATTTTAACGCCCGCTAAAGTGATTTTGAGTCTATTGTTTTTGACTTGGATTACAGGAGTAAGTTTGTATTTTTTCATGGATCCCGCGGTTTTAAGTACACCTTTCCAGATTGTGCCTTATGCAGATGGGCAAATTGCGGTTATTGAAGAAGGAGTGGAATTAAATGAATCTGTTACAGCAGCTATTAGCCGTGGTGATATGTTTTGGAAATGGGAAGATTCTCAGCAAATAATCCCCCCGGAGTTGCATGTTTTGTTTACTACTAAATCAGTGCTCGCTTTTGGAGGAACTTTAGCGCTGAATTTATTAAAAATTACTGGAGCTTGGCTGTTTTTTGTTCTGTTATTTCATAACTTAGGAGCTTTTTGTTTACGTAAAAAAGAACTTAAAACCATAGGATTTTTTGAATCAATTGGGATGGGAATGGGGGTATTTATGGCGGCACTATTTTTATTGGGGGCCTTAGGAATTTTAAATACGTTTTTTGTTTGGGGAATTACAATTATTGCTTTGGTTTTAGGTGGACTTAAATTCCCTCTTTTAAAGCAAATTTTTCAATCCAAGACAGAAATCACTTTTGAAAAAAAGAAGTGGTGGGTGCCAATAGTTATGCTTTTAAGTGGGATCCCTTTGAGTTTGAATTTAATCGAAGTTCTTCAGCCTTTCCCCGGCGGTTTTGATTCAATTCATCGCTATCAAAACACTCCTAATCTGTTAATACAGTATAATTCTTTAGTAGAAAGTCTGCCGGCTTATAATTTTGAGCTTATTTTTAGCCTTGGGCAGTTTTTATTTAATAGTAAAACCATTGGTGCGAGCTTAAGTGTTTTGGGAGCTTTTTTGGGAATTGCGCTTTTGTTTGTTTTGTTAAAAAAGAAGTTTAAATGGGAATATAGCTTTTTGCTAACCACGATTTTTGTCAGTTTGCCCATGACGCAGTTTATGTTGCACGCTGATTTTAAAATCGATCTTCCACTTCTGTTTTTTAGTTTATTAGCTATTTATAGTGCGCTTAAATCTCGTTATATTTTGACTGGAATTTGGCTTGGAATTGCTTTTGGAATTAAGTACACCAGCGCGCTTTTGATTTTTGTAATTTTTGGTTATTTTGGATTTGTTTTTTGGGGAATTTTGGCAACAATTGGGATTAGTTTATTAGGAATTGGTGTTTTGGGATTTACTAATAATTTGTTCTTTTTACAAGATTTATCAGCCAGCCTTCAAGCCAAGTGGTATCTTGCTTTTGTGGTGGTTGGGATTGGTTTTTTAATTGCTACTTTTAGGAAAAATCGACCCACTAAAAAACAACTGAAATCACTTTTAATTACCGCGCTTTTAATTGTGATGACAGTCTCGCCTTGGCTAATAAAAAATGGGTTAGAATCTAGCTCAATTTCACCAACTAGCTTGTTGTACGGAAGTATTTCTGAAGTCGAGCAAACAATTTTATCCCTCGATGAATCAGAGTTTTGCCACTACACAGAATATGGCGATGAGTTAAAACGATACACGGGTTATTTTGAGGGGTCTTCGTGGTGGTTGCCAGTGGTGATTTTGTGGGAATCTACAATTAATTCTGGAATGACTAACAATCGACTTAACACCATGGGGCTTTTGTTTTTAGGGTTTGCTGTGTTTGGAGTTTTTGCTTTTCAAGAAGCTAAAAAACAAGATCCTGATTTAAGAAAAATCACAGGATTCACACTTTTATATATTTTGCTTTGGTTAATATCTGCTAAAGGAATTGTTTGGTATGGAATGCCTTTATTTGCGGGCTTACTTTTCTTGTATGGAACAATTTGGAAAACCGAAAAATGGCCCTACATTGTGCTGGGTGTTTGGCTTTTAATTAGCCTGACTTTTAGAGTCTACGAAACCCAAACTGAGACCAATAGCTTCCTTTATGCTGGAGGTTTATATGGAGAAGAAGTTTACCAAGAAATAGTAGTGCCAGGCTCCGAGCAAATGGCAGAAATCTTCAACACTGAAGAAGCCCTTTCTAAGAACATTTACATGGTCGGTGGATTTATTAGTTATTTTGCAGAATTTAATGATCAGCGAGTTTATCGAGATTTTTTATTAGATCAATACATGTGTCGTTTTTATGACGAAAATCCAACCGTAACTTTGGAGAAATTAAGAGAAGCTAATATTGGATATGTGCTTTATTCCACCAAAGGAATTGAGGCTCAGTACGATGACGAAGATATTATGATTGAGCGATTTGAGACCTTCAAAAACTTCTTGGACACTTATTTAAAGCAAGAGGTCTATCGCGAAGAAATGATTTTGTATACAGTGCCTGATGCTTAAATTATGAAGAAAAAAGTAATCATTTTAGGTTCAACCGGATCTGTGGGAACACAGGCACTTGAGGTTATCGAATCCTCGTCAGAATTAGAAGTGGTCGCTTTAGCAGCCCATTCAAACGCCGAACTTCTCACTAAGCAGGCCGCGCAATTTAATGTAAAGCACACTGCTTTGGCTGCCCAAGATGACATCTCAGAGTTTGTAAAAAACACCACAGCAGATATTGTTTTAAATGCGATTTCTGGGGCCGCCGGACTAGAACCAACTCTCGCCGCGATCGAGTCTGGCAAAGATGTGGCTCTAGCAAACAAAGAAACATTAGTTGTTGCCGGCGAGCAAGTGATGAAAGCCGCCCGTGATCGCGGCGTCCAAATCATCCCCGTAGATTCGGAGCACGCTGCTCTTCATCAAGCGCTCCAAAATATTTCTCCCGACCTTATTCACTGCCTTATTCTCACCTGTTCCGGCGGCCCTTTCTACGGCCGCTCGCGCCAAGACTTAGAGCAAGTCACCCCCACCCAGGCGCTCGCGCACCCCACTTGGGAAATGGGTCCGAAAATTTCCATCGACTCTGCCACGCTCGTTAACAAAGGCTTCGAAATAATCGAAGCCCATCATCTTTTCGGCCTCCCCTACGACCAAATCAAAGTGCGCATTCATCCACAAAGCAAAGTCCACGGTATTATTCAACTCAAAGACGGGAACTCCATTCTCGTGGCCTCGGAAACAGATATGAAAATCGCTATCCATTACGCGCTCTACTACCCTCACCGTCAACCCACCAACCTTCCCCATCTCGACTTCGACGAATCCTGGACTTTCACCAAACCAACCTCCGAACCCTTAGAAGGAATAGAGCTCGGCTACCAAGCCGGCCGCGCCAACAAAGGCGCCGAATTCGTCGCCGCCAATGACGCTGCGGTTCAAGATTTCTTAGACAAAAAAATCTCTTTCCTTCAAATTTACGAGCAAATTAAATCAGAGATCTAACCCAGTAAATTCCTAACCGCGTCTTTACTTTGCTCGCGGAGAAAAGTTACATCTTCTGCTGTTAATTGCTCGGCAAGACCTTTAGAAAGCAGCGCCATAATTTGCCTAATATTAGAAGTAGTTTTTTCCAAAACAAAAGCTAAATTCCCTGATTCATAAGCTGCTCTAAGTGGGGGCTTTCGTTCTTGTCTAGTTATCCCAGCACTATTAATCATAAACAAAAGCCGTTGCCGGTCTAATTTTCCATTTTTCAAAACTTCGTCTCTTTTTTGTAGCCATTGAGGATCGACCTCTTCAATGCCTTCTAATATTTGTAAACCATCAATCCCCGGCATTTGCATATCACTTAATATTAAGCGAGGTCGCAACAAATTAATCTGTTCCACTACTTCGCCTGGCTGAGCAGCGGTTATCCGCTCATTATCAGATTCGCCATCCCATCCCACTAACAAAGAATGGCAATCTAAACCTTGTCTTGTTAGTGGTCGCTTAAATAACATGTCATAAGTGCGCAAGGTTGCCTCTTCATCATCCACAAACAAAACATCACAATTATCAGGTAAGGGCATAATAATTAATTAAATTTAGGTTCGAAATATGCCATAAATAACTCTTTAAAACAAGCTTAGACTTTCAAGGCTTTACAAGCTTTTTGATGAAATTCTTCAATGGTTTCAGCAGACCCTTCATCTACTGCCAAAGCTTTTAACTCCAGCCAAGCTTCATGCATATGAAGTCGTTTTGAAAGCAAAAAAACTAAAGATCCTTGATTTAAAGCTTCCTGTAATTCGGCCTGAGATCCATTTATATCAGCCGATAAAATTACAGATAGTAGTTTGCCTTGTTCTAATTTAGCCCCGGCCAAAATTTCTTCCCTTGTTATAAATTGATCCGGGTTTTCGGCGTGTAAAGTTTTTAAAATTTCTAAACCAGTGATCGCCCCCATATCAAAATCTAACAAAATAATTTTGGGGCGAACTTTTTTTATAACTTTGAGTAGTTCTGTGGCTGGTACAGCCTGCAATGTTTCCGAGGGATTAAAATTTGGAGGGGGCGCTCCAGCAACCATGCTTAAATGATTTAAATTTTCTCCAGCCAAAAAATCATCAGCCAATTCTGCTAAAAAAGGATCATCATCCGCATAAAAAATATCTATGGCCATTTGTTTTTATTAAAATTTGAAAAATTAGCGTATGACATATGCCATACTTTCAATTCAACTACAAGACTTAAAATTAAAAATTATCTAACCCCATAGATTGAAGCGCCGCTTGATGAAAAGCCTCTAATTGAGTAATTATTGGTCCTAGTTTATGGGTTCTTTCTTGCTGATCTTCAATTTTGTAAGCCTCTACTAAAGCCGCCACAGTCTCCCAAACATCAAAATCTCTTCTAGTTTTTTCAAACAAAAAAGCCAGCTTGCCACTCTTTAACGCTTCACGAATTTTTTCAATCACTTCTTTACTTGCAAACCCTCCAGTATGAATCATAAAAATCAATTTCTCTTGTTCCAAACGAGCTCCAGACAAAACCTCTTCTCGCGTCATCAGACGCTCTGGATCCAATCCCTCCAAAAGATCCGTCCCATAAAGTTTTTTCATGTGTTGATCTGACAAAATAATGCCTGGTGCCACTTGGTCAATAGCCCCTGCCACAAGGTTTAAAGGGACTTCTTTTTTAGTATCACTTTCCGTATCATAAACTCTTGTTCCAGATCCTGAGAATACCCAAAAACACATATGATCCGCCCCAGCCTCCGTCAAAATTTTATCAGCCTTCCTCGACACATAAGCCTCATCATCCAAATGCAAAATATCAACCATTTACCCCTTTGTTAAATTTAAGAGAAGGGGTAGACTAACTCGCGTATGATATATGCCATAATCTTAGCAGCAGGGCAAGGATCTCGTCTTGGCGACACGCCAAAACAATTTTTAGATTTCGCCGGAAAATCACTCTGGCAACATAGTTTTGATGTTTTTGAAAATCATTCTCAAATCGACAAAGTCGTAGTTGTTGGGCCACCCAATCACAAGTCTCAATTCAACTTCATTAAAGGTGGCAAAACCCGCCAAGAATCCGCTCAAATCGCTGCCTGTCATCTGAACCCGCAACCAGAAGATCTACTGATTTTTCATAACGCTGCTAATCCATTTGTAACTCCCGAAGAAATTACTCAAGTCATCGAAGCGGCCCAAGAATCCGGAGCGGCCTGTGTAGCTCATCCGATTTCCAACACTCTGAAACACGCTCCCAACAAAATCATCCAAAAAACCATCCCCCGCCAAGAAATTTACGCTGCTCAAACTCCCCAAGCCATCCGCGCTGACCTTTATCAACAAGCCATTGATAAAAATCTTGTTGGTACCGACGAAATGATGCTCTTAGAGCAACTCGGCCTTCAACCACAAATCATCCCTGCCTCTGAAAACAACTTCAAAATCACCACTGCCCGAGACTTCAAATTCGCTCGTTTTCTCCTGGAAGGAGGCGAAACTCGCACCGGAATTGGCCAAGACAGTCATCATTTTGATCGAGAGCAAAAAGGGCTCACTTTAGGCGGGCTAAAGCTCCCCAATGAACCAAAAGCCATCGCTAATTCCGACGGCGACGTTATTATTCATGCGCTGTGTAACGCCATTCTCCAAGCACTTGGGAAGGGCTCATTCAGTGCCGTTGCTGATCCTCTTTGCGAGCAAGGAATCACTGATAGTCGCGAGTATCTTCGCGCTACACTCAATAAGCTCGACGGCGCTCAAGTTGCCAACGTCGGCCTCCAACTTGAAGGCTCCCGTCCGCAAATCGATCCGCTCGAATCACAACTTCGAACCAGCCTCGCCAATCTTCTTCAAATCCAAGAATCTCAAATAGGAATAACTGCCACCACTGGCGAAAAACTAACTCCTTTTGGTCGCGGCGAAGGAATTCAATGCTTGGCCACAGTTACTTTAAAAACTGTATGCAAAAACCTATAACACTTCATTCCACTGCCAAAATAAATCTTACTCTCGACGTTCTTGGGCGCGATGATTCAGGCTATCATCGTATTCAAACTATCTACCACGAAATTCCCACTCTTTACGACGAACTCACTTTTGAGCCACATGATAAATTAGAACTAGTTTGCGATCATCCTGAAGTTCCTCTCGACGAAAATAACCTTATAATTAAGGCTGCTCAACTTCTGACTCCTTCTCAAGGCGTCAAAATTACCCTTCAAAAAAACATTCCTCTTCAATCTGGATTGGGCGGCGCTTCTTCTAATGCAGCGACTACGTTGGTTGCCTTAAATGATTTATGGGATCTCCAACTTTCTTCACAACAACTCTTAGC
Organism: Candidatus Peregrinibacteria bacterium; assembly: GCA_018659585.1. Taxonomy (GTDB): domain Bacteria; phylum Patescibacteriota; class Gracilibacteria; order UBA1369; family UBA12473; genus JABJMC01. The sequence goes on along the minus strand of JABJMC010000039.1, from coordinate 413 downwards.
TCATGCCACGGAAATTGGCATGGATGTTCCTTTTTTGTTAATTGGTGGTACTGCGCTCGGAATGCATTATGGGGAGCACGTTATGCCAATTATGCCCTTGGAAGGATATGAAATTGAAGTCATCGAAACGGGAATAAAAGTCCCAACTAAAGAAGCTTACGAAGCCCTAGATCTTAAAAAATGTGGCCATCGTGACAATGAAACTTCTCAGCTAGTTCATATCTTAAATGGCAACAAACAAGCTGATCCCCTTTCTCTTCTTCACAATGATTTTGAAGAGAATTTTTTCACCCAAAATCCAGATTTACGTGAAAAATATCCCAACGCACACCTTTCGGGTAGTGGTGGTTGTTTATTTAGAATCATGAAAAAGTAAGGGATGCTTTGGTGAGGTAGCTTCCGGAGCGCGGCTG
>JABJMC010000038.1 GCA_018659585.1 Candidatus Peregrinibacteria bacterium | reverse complement strand
GTTGGGGTTGGAATGTATAATTTATATGGGCGCAACAGATGTAAAACGTCAGCGTCCAAATGTTTTTTGGATGGAAAAATTAGGGGCTAAAGTAGTTCCCGTAACCAGCGGAACAGGTATTTTAAAAGATGCGATTAACGAAGCTATGAAAGATTGGGTAACGCACGTTGAAGATACTCATTACGTGTTGGGGACAGTTTGTGGTCCACACCCTTTTCCAGAGATGGTCGCACTTTTTCAGCGCCTAATCGGCGATGAAGCCCGGGAGCAGATTTTGGCCGCCGAAGATTCTTTGCCATCTAAAGTATATGCTTGTGTGGGCGGCGGCTCCAACGCCATTGGAATCTTTCAAGGCTTCCTAGACGATGAAGTTGAACTAATTGGAGTAGAAGCCGGGGGGGAAGGAATTAACACCAAAAAACACGCCGCTCGATTAGCGGCTAGTGATGCTTCGCTTGGCGTGGCCCAGGGTTACAAAACTTATTTTATTCAAAATGATGATGGGCAATTGCAAGAAACTCATTCTATTGCGGCTGGTTTAGATTATGTGGGTGTTTCGCCAATTATGTCTCACCTTAAAGATTCTGGGCGCGTTCGGTTTGAAGCAGCTACTGATCAAGAAGTTATTGACGCACATCAATTAGCGGTTGAAAAGGAAGGAATTATTCCAGCCTTAGAATCAGCCCATGCTTTTGCGCAGGCTTTTAAAGAGGCCCCCAAATTATCCAAGGACGATGTAATTATTATCAATCAATCCGGTCGTGGGGATAAAGATATTTTTACGATTGCCGATGCTTATGACGATCAGTCCTGGAAAGAATTTATTATTTCTAAAGCCCAAGATTATGAAGTTTAAAGATAATAAGGAGATTTTACTTGTTTCACACGCCGTACTTGGCTATCCGTCATTTGAACTTTGCCTTGAGTCGGTGGCCGAGATGGCGCGCGTTGGGGTTGATATTATTGAATTGCAAATTCCTTTTTCTGATCCTCAAGCCGATGGGCCGTTTTTTACGGCCGCACAACAAGAATCAGTGGAGAAAGGCACTACAACTGAACAGTGTTTTGAGTTTGCCGAAGAAGTTTGTCGTGATTATCCCGAGGTGAATTTTGTGTTTATGACTTACTACAACATTGTTTATAAATACGGTGTGAATGAGTTTGTCGAAAGGGCGGCTAAAATTGGTGTTAAGGGATTTATTTTGCCAGATTTGCCGGTCGAGGAGTCTGAGGAATATATTGCGGCTTGTCGTGAGCACAATGTAGATCCGATTTTGATGTTTACGCCTACTACATCAGATGAACGAATGCGTAAAATTGCAGCTCAGGCTAGTGGGTTTATTTATTGTCAGGCTCGTTTAGGGGTAACTGGAACACATACTAAGTTTGGACCCGAGGAGGAGGCTTATATTGCTCGTGCCCGTGCCGCTACAGACCTTCCACTTGCTATGGGTTTTGGAATTCAACAAAAAGAGGATGTGGATTTTTTAAAAGGCAAAGTTGACATTGCGATCTGTTGTACACAGGCAATAAAAGCGCTGGTAAATGGTGGAGTTAGTGAGATGGGCGAGTTTTTGGAGGGATTGCGGTGAGTTTTATGGCGTAATATCCCGAGAAAATCGCAAAGAAAGTATTCAGCCAGAAGAAAATCCAATCCGCTACTAAATAACTAAACACGGCAATTAGTAAGCTTCCGGTTGTTAAAGCAATATTTCCACGTTTAGTAGCTGGGCCCAGAGCATAGCCGAGGGCAATGCCGAGTAATCCAAAAATAAAAATCAAAGTCGTGTAGTCTTCAAATAAAGTGAGTGCCCAGATAATTAAAGCGACTCCAGAGATTCCAATAACTGGGATATCAATTTTGTCTGGGGTGTTAAAAAGCATAAGTAGGCTGGAAATTTGGACGAGTGCTTGGAGAATTACAAAAAAGATTGGTCCACCAGCCAAATAACCAAGTAAGGCATAAGCAAACATAAAAACACCGCCACTGGCAAATAACCAACTTTTTACAGTTTTGGCAGGATGAATTTTGGGTTTTACGGGCCAGGCTGCGCCAAGAACAAGAATAACAGCTCCGATTATTCCAATGTAAAAAGGATCCATGAAAAAGAGAGGTTAATTTAAATAAATTGCTTTATTAGTGTTGTGCTCCTCGTTTGTTACGGCGTAAATAGTTTCGCCAGTATCTAAGGTGTTTAAAAAGAACCAATATTCACTGGCTTGGGGGTTTATAGCAGCTTCGATAGCGCTTAATCCCGGGTTAGAAATGGCAGTAGGAGGGAACCCAGCATTTTGATAGGTGTTGTAGGGGGAGTCGATTTTAGTGTCTTCGTAAGTGACTTCTTGTTTTCCGGTGATGTAGTTGACTGTGGAACACATTCCAAGGGCCCAGCCACTGTCGTATCTTTTCCAAATAATGCCAGAAACTAGGGCCATGTCTTCGTCCAAAAACACTTCTCGTTCAATGATAGAGGCGGCAATTACGATTTCGTCTAAAGTGCGGCTGCTAGTTTCGATTAAAGTAATGTTTTCAGCAGTGAGAGTTTTTTCTTCAAAGGTATAAAGCAATCTATCAATAAATTTTTCGGGGGTAAAAGTGTTAGGATCAATAAAGTAGGTGTCTGGGAAAAGGTAACCTTCTAAACTGGAGTAACCACTCATTAGGCCCCATTCGCGTTTGAATTCGCAGTTTTCGGCACAGTATTCAAATTTATCGTCTTCAATTAGTCCTTCTTTATACAATTTGTCGTCAATTTGAGCAATTGTATAGCCTTCAGGGATAGTAAAAACTACTTGGCCAACATCACCAGTGATGGTTTCGATAATCCCAAGGGGAGTCATAGTGGGATAAAGCACAAAACGACCAATTGGAATGCTTTGGCCTAGATCATTATTTTTTAAGTAATAATAAAAAGCCCAACCATTGGTAATTAAACCTTCTTTTTTTAGATTTTCAGATACGGTTTTACCACTATCACCAGCTTCTATTTCAAAAATTATTGAACTGGCATCATTGCTAGCTGGTGTTTCGAGCCAATTAGTGTGCCAATTTGGGAAGTTTTTGAAAATAATTAAGCCAACTATGGCTATCACAATTATTACCACGTAAATTCCCAACCCGTTACGTCGATTTTTTCGTTTCATACGAGAGGATTATCCCATTCCTGGTAAATTCATACCCATTTGGTCCATAACATCTTTCATGTTTACGGCCGCGACTTCTTGAGATTTTTTGAGACCTTTTTTAAGAGCGTTTAAAATTGATGCTTCTAATTTATTTTTATCTTTTATGGCATCTTCAGAAATTTCGACTTTAACAACTTCTTGTTCACCGTTAATTGTGATTTTTACACCTTCTTCTTCAGCTTCGATGTGAATATTTTGAAGCTTCTTTTTGATCTGTTTAGCCTGTTTTTGAAGCTTATACAGATCTTTCATTTGTTGCATTTTGTTCATGGGAAATTGGATTTAAATTGTAGGCCATTTATTCATATCAAAGTTTTAAGGAGATGGCCAGGTGCATTTTTTCTTGATTAAGCCCAAGTTTTTAGTTAGTATCCGTGTGCTCTTAAATTAAAAACTCTATTTATTATGGATTTTGTACAACTTGTGGCTGAAAAAAGAGACACAGCCCTAAAACCTAAACACTTACGTTCAAAAAGTATTTTACCGGCTGAATTTTATGGTCACGGTAAAGAAAATTTGTCTCTGCAAATGGATTATCAAGCTTTTCGTCATGCTTATAAAAAAGCTGGTGAAAGCACAGTGATTGAATTGGAAGTTGGAGGTCAGAAAGAACCAATTACAGTTTTGGTTCATGAAATTCAATACGATCCAATGACTGGAAAGATATTGCACGTTGATTTTAAAAACGTGCGTATGGATGAAGAAGTGAATACTAATATTCCACTCGAATTTGTGGGAATTGCGCCGGCTGTGAAGGATCTAAGTGGAATACTTATGACTAATATTTCTGAACTTGAGGTTAAATGTTTACCAAAATACTTGGTTCACTCAATCGAAGTGGACATTACTAGTTTAGAAGACTTTAATGCGGTTATTCATGTTAGTGACCTTATTGTTCCGGAAAATATTGAAGTTATAACTGATCCAGAACGTAGTGTGGTGACTGTTATGGCTCCGCGTGAAGAGGAAGAGGAAATCCCAGTTGAAAGTGAAGAGGGTGAAGAAGGTGAAGAAGGTGCGGAAGGTGAAGAAGGTGCGGAAGGTGAAGAGAAGAGTGAAGAAGGAAGTGATTAAGAACGATAAATTAAAAAGGCCTTTCAGTTTTGAGGGGCCTTTTTTGATGAATTAATTTAACTAACCAGTTCTTCGAGCAAAGTTCTCAAGTGATTTAAATCATTACAGTTTTCGCAGCACTTGCTGTTGTTTTCTGGGGTCGCTCCGTTGGAGTGATTTAAGGCCAATATGATTTGATCTCCTACTTCTAATTTAGAGGGGGTGCGGGCGGTAGGCCAATTAATGGCCCCAGTTTCTTGGGAGGTTAAAACCGCATGTCCATCAATGATTTGGTCGACTTTAAATATTAATTCAAAAGGACTTAGAGCCCCCGCGGTAAGCGAGGCCTCTAAGCCTTGATGATTTCTATTTTCGTTAACTGGGAGGTTTTGCATAGGAAATTATATTACCCCCAAAAACTCCAAACTGCAATTAAAGGTGCAATGATAAGCGCCACAGTATTGATAACCTTAATTAAGGCGTTCAAAGCTGGTCCGGCAGTGTCTTTGTAAGGATCACCAACCGTGTCACCAACTATAGCGGCGTGGTGAGCGTGGGAGTTTTTCCCACCAAAGTGTCCGTCTTCAATATATTTTTTAGCGTTATCCCAAGCACCTCCACCATTAGACATAGAGAGTGCAAGGAGAAGCCCAGAAATAATCACACCAGCGAGTAATCCGCCAAGAGCGTAAGGACCAAGAACAAAACCAACAAAAATTGGAGCACCAACCGCAAGAACACCAGGTACAACCATTTCAGCGAGAGCAGCCTTAGTTACAATATCAACACAAACATCGTATTGAGGTTTAGCTTTTCCAGTCATAATTCCTTTGATCTCTTTGAATTGGCGGCGAACTTCTTCGACAACTTTGTGAGCGGCTTTTCCAACGGCTTCCATACAGAGAGCGCTGAATAAAAAAGGAAGCATCCCACCAATAAAGAGACCAATCATCACGCGGTGATCAGTTAAGCTAAATATAAATTCTTCGCCAGCTGAGTTAGCCATAAGTTCTTCGTTGTAAGATTGGAATAGTACCAATGTTGCTAGGGCCGCTGAACAAATAGCGTAACCTTTAGTTACCGCTTTGGTAGTGTTTCCAACTGAGTCGAGAGCGTCAGTGTTTTTACGGACAGATTCAGGCAATTTACTCATTTCGGCAATTCCACCAGCGTTATCAGTAATTGGACCGTAAGAATCCATGGCAATCACCATTCCAGTAGTAGAAAGCATGGCCACAGCTGCCAAGGCAATACCGTAAATTCCACTATTTAAAGTAGAGGTTTCGCCAAGCCAGAAAGAAAGAGCAATCCCAGTACAAATCAAAACTACTGGCCAGAAGGTGCTGAACAATCCAACCGCAAGACCAGCGATAATGTTGGTTCCAGCTCCAGTTTTAGATGCCTCAGCTATTCTTTGAACAGGTCTGTATTTAGTAGAAGTGTAGTATTCTGTAATCACAAAAATAAAGAAGGTAATACCTAAACCAACGAGAGTGGCGTAGAAAATACGCATATCACCACCCATCAACCATTTATTGGCGAAAAAGAATCCAATCCCAGAAATAACACCAGTGGCAATGGTTCCTTTATAAAGAGCGCCCATAATGTTCTCTCCTTTACCTAGACGGACAAAATAGCTACCAATAACAGAAGCTACAGCGGCGATAGCACCCAATACGAGTGGGAATTCAATCGCGATTTGTCCAGTAGTATCAAGGAGGGTAGAAGCAGCCAAAATCATGGCCGCAATCAACGTTACAGCGTAGGTTTCAAATAAGTCAGCTCCCATACCAGCACAGTCACCAACGTTGTCACCAACGTTATCAGCGATAACAGCGGGGTTACGTGGATCGTCCTCGGGGATTCCTTTTTCAATTTTACCAACTAGGTCGGCTCCTACATCCGCGGCTTTAGTGAAAATTCCACCTCCAACACGAGCAAAGAGCGAAACAAGTGATGCTCCAAAAGCAAATCCAATCAAAAGATCAGGGGCGTAACCAACTGGCACGTCCCAAACCATGGTAAAGAGCGCGTAAAAGCCACTCACACCAAGTAGAGCGAGGCCAACAACAGCGAATCCAGTTACAGATCCACCACGGAAAGCAACGTTAAGAGCTTCTTTTAATCCAGATTTAGCAGCGTTAGCAGTGCGAACATTGGCGCGAACAGACATGCCCATGCCAATATAACCAGCTAAAGCGGAGAAAAAAGCACCAACAATAAAACCGAGAGCCATTAAATAGCCGTCGTGATATTCGCCTTGCGGAAGGCCAAAGCCCATAACAAGGAAAATGAGAATAGCAAAAACTGCAATTGTTTTGAATTGGCGGTTTAAGAAAGCCATAGCACCTTCTTGGATAGCACCAGCAATTTCTTGCATGGTGGTGGTGCCAGGTTTTTTGTTAAGAACATTGATTACAATGATTACAGCGTAAACAAGAACGGCTGCACTCACGATCAAAGCCATTAGAGGGATTGACATACCTTTATAGGGTTAAGGAAATTTAAAATTTAACGAGCAAAAGTTTACCGGATTTAACCTTTAATGAGAATGTTTTTTGGGTAAGATCAATTGGCAAATCGCTATTTTGTTGGGGAAAATACTGGTAATATGGGGTTCATGAAAATACTTGCAATTGATTTTGGGGGGTCAACAGTGGATGTGGTGCGGCTTCATGGTGCGGAATTTGTGGCGTTTGATTCTTATGAAAGGGGAAAAATTAATATGAGTAGCTTGGAACAGTTTGTAGCGGATGTGGGGATTGATTTGAAAGGGTTAGATGAAGTTCGTGTAACAGGAGGAAAAAGTCATCGAGCAGTAAATGAATTGAATGGGGTGTTAGTGCGTCACGTGAATGAAATTGAGGCAATTGGGGCCGGAGGAAAGAGATTATTTGAGGAGAGTGGTTTAAGTGCGCGCGATTTTTTGGTAGTAAGTATGGGAACTGGAACTTGTATGGTGGCGGTGCGCGGAGAGGAGTTTAAACATATTGGAGGAACAGGAGTAGGAGGAGGAACATTTATCAGTTTGTGTGATTTGTTATTAAAGGAATCTGATCCAGATCGTTTGGTAAAATTGTTTGAGAGCGGGGATCGTTGGAAAGTAGATTTAAGTGTAAAAGATATTGTGGGTGAGGGGATTGGGAGGGTGCCAGGGCATATGACTGCCTCAAATTTGGGGAAAGTGGCCCGCGGGGCCAAAGAAATTGAGTTTACTAAGGAGGACTTGGCCGCGGGCCTCGCCAATCTAATTGGTCAAACCATTGCGACTAGTGCTGTTTTCGCAGCCAAGGCAGAAAACCTAAAGACAATTGTGTTAGCAGGTAAATTAACTCGCATAAATCCGATTAAGGATATTATTTTTGAAGTGGGAGATCTTTATGAGCGTGAGATTGTTTTACCGAAAAATGCAGAGTATGTTTCGGCGATTGGGGCGGCTATGGTAAAATAATCCCATATGAATTTTAAGAAAACTCTTTTACAAGCTTTCGAGGTTGCCAAGCTGAATCATCCGGCTATGCACGCGGTGTATAAGGATTGTTCAGCCACTAGAATTGCGGTGTTAATTATTTTTCTCTCTTCCTTAGCTGGGGCTATGGGTTCTTTACTTTTCCCAGTGAAATACGGACCGGTTGTTTATCGGCCAACTGTTTTCGAGGCTTTGAGTCATGCTTTAGTCGCATTTTTTCTTATTTTGGGCTCAATTTATTTGTTGCATTTTGTGGCTAATCGATTTTTTAAAGCGCACGGAACTTTTGATGGGTTACTCCGAGTAATTGGTCATGGTTATATTATTGGATTTTTAAATATTTTTCCAGTTTTGGCTTTGGTAGTGTTTTTGTGGATGATGGTTTTTATAGTTAAAACCTTGATTGAAATTAAAAAACTAACTGCTGAAAAGGCGATTATGGCTCTGATTGTAGCGGTGGTGGTGGTGTTTGTGTTTTTAACGCTTTTTCAAGATTTGAATGCTGATAATTTATACGGCGGATTATACGTAATCCCCAATTAATATTTTTTTAACTTAAATTTTATGGATACTTCTTCCAAAAAGTCAAAACACAGCTTAAAGGATGATTTGATAGGGGTGATAAAACGTGATCGGGCTGCTATGGGACGAGTGGCTAAGAATCATGATTATTTTAAGATTGGTTTGGCGATTTATGCGTTGGTTCAATCAGCCACAGTTTTTAATCAATGGCTTTCACTGCGAGCCGCTAATCGGTTAATGGAAACTCTTGGAGTAACTCCCAATGCATTTGGTGCTTTGGATATGTTAAAGGAAGGGTTATTTGGATTTGTGATGGGGCTTTTGTTAATGGCGATTATATATTATATGGCAACGAAATTGTTTAAAGGAAAGGAGGAAATTGATCTTAAAGGGTTTATGACTCTTTATTGTTTTATTATTTCGCCAATGGCGTTGTTGTTTATTCCTTTAGTCGGATTTTTGGCTCTAATTTGGGTGATGATTCTATTCTTTGTAATGATGGATTTTGTATTTGGATTTGGAGTTTTGAAAACAATTATCGTATGCATAGTGTCTTTGCTTTTATGGGCAATTGCCGCTGGTCCATTGGGAACAGCCTTAGGAGTTAATGCTGGATTTTCTACTGATTTTAGCCTTGAGCTTTAATGCCAAGATCTCTTCGAGAATGTAAGAACCAGCGAAAAATCACTGTTATTACAGCTTATGATTACCCAACAGCTCAAGTTTTATCAAAAGCTGGGGTAGATGTTTTGTTGGTGGGGGATTCATTAGGAATGGTGGTCTATGGTGATACCACGACTCATTTTGTAACTTTGGAAGAAATGATTCGGCATACTATGGCGGTGATGCGAGGGCATACTTCGGGTTTGGTAGTGGCTGATTTGCCAAAAAGTTCTTATGACACAGTTGAAATGGCTATGGAAAGTGCGCGTAAATTAACAGCTGAAACAGGAGTAAAAGTTTTAAAAATTGAAGGTTGTCCAGAAATTTGTGAGGCCTTGGTAGAGGCGGGTTTTGAGGTAATGGGTCATACTGGTCTTAAACCTCAGGAAACAAGCAAAATGAAGGTTAAAGGGCGTAGTCAGAGTGAGGCCGAAGAAGTGCTAAAAGAAGCTCAGGCTTTGGAAGCAGCTGGTTGTTTAGCGGTTGTTTTGGAATGTATTCCATCTGAATTGGCCCAAAAAGTTACTGAAAAATTAAAAGTTCCTACAATTGGAATTGGAGCCGGACCGCATTGTGATGGTCAAGTGTTGGTTGTTTCAGATTTAATGGGATTATATTCGGACTTTCAGCCAAAGTTTGTAAAAAGATACGCTGAAATGGGGGATATTATGCAAGCCGCTGCGGAAAAGTTTAAATCCGAGGTGGAAAGTGGTATATTTCCATCCCATGATCAAAGCTATAAATAACAGGATTGGTTTTGTCCCAACTATGGGTGCTCTCCACGAGGGGCACTTAAGTTTGGTACGAGCTGCGCGAAAGGATTGTGATCGGGTGGTGGTGAGTATTTTTGTGAATCCAACGCAATTTGGGGAAGGGGAAGATTTTGATAAATATCCAAGAGATTTGGAACGTGATAAAAATTTGCTTTTAGAAGAAGGAGTAGACGAAATTTGGTGTCCGACTATAGCGGAAATTTATCCGGAGGGAGTAGAGAATGTGACACGAATTGAGCCGCCGCAAGAGTTAACAAATGCGTTGTGTGGGGCTTCTCGGCCAGATCATTTTTCAGGGGTGGCAACAGTAGTAAAGCGTTTATTTGAAAAGGTTCAGCCTACAGATGTTTATTTTGGACAAAAGGATTATCAGCAAACACGAGTGATTGATTGGTTAATTAAAGAGTTTTTCCCAAAAATAAAGTTGCATGTTTGTGAGACAGTGCGTGAGGAAGATGGACTAGCAATGAGTTCAAGGAATGTTTATTTGAATGACGAAGAACGCAAAGAAGCGCTTAAAATAAGCCAATACTTAAAAGGTGTGAACAAATTATTTGAACAAGGAAAAGGGGCGGTGGAAGACTTATTGCGTGAAGCTCCATCCTACGAATACGCCGAAATTCGTGATGCGCGAACATTGGCTAGAATTGATCGTGTTGAAGGGGCGGCGGTGTTAGCGGTGGCCGTGAAGTTTGGAAAAACTCGTTTAATTGATAATATTATTTTGTGCCCGGGCACAAAATCTAACCTATAAAAATGTCATTAAAAGGAAAAAATATCGTTCTGGGAGTAGCCAGTAGTGTGGCGATTTATAAGGCGCTGGAGTTAACGCGTTTATTTAAAAAACAAGGAGCAGAGGTGCATGTTTTTATGACAGCGCATGCCACTGAATTGGTAAGCCCACAGCTTTTTCAAGCAGTTTCCGGGAATCCAGTGCACCATCAAATGTTTGATCGTTCAGGAGATGATTCCATGCCTCATTTACAGATTATGAAAGCGGCAGATGTAGTGGTTTTGGCCCCAGCAACAGCAAGTATTATAGGACGTTATGCTACGGGTTTGGCCGATGATTTGTTAACAACAGCTTTGCTCGCCACACGGGCACCAGTTTTGATAGCGCCAGCCATGAACGAAGCTATGTATTTGCATTCGATTGTTCAGGAAAATTTAAAACGTTTGCGTCACGCGGAGGTTTCGATTATTGAACCTGTAAAAGGGGAATTAGCGTGTGGGATTTACGCGGTGGGTCATTTGGCGCCTTTGGAGTCAATTCTGCTCCGAACTGAGCAATTAATGACTCCGCAAGATTTAAAAGGAAAGAAGTTTTTGATTACAGCTGGCCGCACAGCTGAGCCAATTGATCCGGTTCGTTGTTTAACGAATTATTCGAGTGGCAAAATGGGGTTGGCCTTGGTTAGAGAGGCGCTTTTACGTGGGGCGGAAGTGACGCTTATTTCTGGGAAAATGGATGTTGATTATATAGCGCACGAGAATTTGGAAATTGATTGTGTGAAGACTGCTGGAGAAATGCGAATAGCAGTTTTGGATGAGTTTGAAGAGTGTGATTTTTATATTTCTGCGGCTGCGATTTCGGATTTTAGACCTTATCGGGTTTCGGATGTTAAGCTCAAAAAAACTGGGGATGGACGCATTCTGAAATTAGTAGAAAATCGTGATATTTTAAAAGAGGTTGTTAAGATGAAGCGATCGGATCAAATTGTAATTGGATTTGGTTTGGAGTCTGGTGATTTAACAGATTTGGGCGAGAAGAAAAGGCGCGATAAAGGAGTGGATATTTTGGTAGCAAATTCACCGCAAATGATTAACGCAGAGGAAGGTGAGTTTGTTTTGATTAGTGACCGAGAGCAGCGATCGATTCGGGGGACTAAGTCAGAGTTGGCGTGTAACTTGTTGAACACCTTGACATAATTTAAGTTTTAGTTTAAGGTTTCTTCTTAAATTAAAACAATTTAAATGACTTCTTCTCTTGAAGATAGAGACGCCGCCCCAGAACAATTTAGTCCTAAAACAATTCAGCTTTTAAAGTTACTTCACGCTCCAACTTCTTATGAGTCTGGTGGGGAGCGAAATGATATTTCGTTTTTGTGTGCTTTACATGATGTGGATACGTCGATTTTGTCACCGGAATTAAGAGCTGCAGTGCAGAACTTTTTACAACGAGAAGATTGGGGAGAGATGATTAAGGCTGCAAGTAGTTTAGCTGATTCTAATAGAGTTATTGGAGAACTTCAAAGTGAGCCAGAAGTAAGAACGATTAAAGAGGGCTTAGCGTCAGTTCAGGAGCGACAGGTTTTAGAGAAGTTTTTGATGGTGGAGTGGCTTGAACAAATGTTAGTTGGGCTTACTGAATTGCAACAGGCAATAGATGATTTAGGAGATATTTTGTGTTACGAAGAGGGTCCGGAATTAAATGAAAAGTTACAACGTGTAATGGATGCGTCTGATAAAATAGGGATTAGTTTCTGGCTTATTCACGCTATTCCAAACACAGATTTTATTAAGGAACTTTTAGGGTTTATAGCGCATGATTTTTTTCAAAAAGCTATGACTCACATGAAGGGGGCGGCTTTTCAAATAATGAGGTGTGAATTGAGTGAAAGGACAAAGCCTGTTTATGAAAGATCAGCAAAAGCACAAGTTATAGCTCGTAATAGTTTACAGACTCAATTGGCTCTTTTGGGGGCACGTAATGAAGTTAGGTCTCCACAATTGCATGATATTCAAGAGACGGCTGAATCATTGGCTTGTAGCTATGGATATAAAGTTCAAATTTTAACTGATCCTACTCTTATAACTGATTTGGAAGAGGGTGTTATTGGTATTTATGTAGATTCTGTAGCTTTAAATATGATTCAGGTAGATATAGCGTTTTTTCAGAATATGGTTTTGCAAATTATGAAAAATGCCTTAAAACTTCAATATTTAAAGTCTTATATAAAAGCTCGTGATGTAGGATGGAATGATTGGAAAGGGAAAGGAGATCCTAGGGTGGATCGTCAGGCATTTTTGATTTCTTTAGATTCTTCGGAAGATTTGTCTAGAGTGAATTTACGAATTTGTGATCAGGCGATTGGTTTAGGATATGATGAGATTTTGGAAGAATTGAGAGAGGAGGCTCGCACTTGTCGGGAGCCAGAGGAATTAAATTTAATAGAAAAATTATTGTTAGATCAGGATGGAATTGATCAAATTCCACCAATCGCTTTGAATAATCAATTAATTGCACGTGGTCGTACTAGAACTGCTGGGGGGACTGGATTAGGTTTGGCGGCAACTTCATTGTTTGCAAATTTGAATGGAGGGTTTTTATCAATGGGTAATAGTAATTTGGTGAAAGGAGCGGTTGCTTCGGTGACTTTTCCGATTCCTCAACAAGACCAAATGACTCCAGATGGAGAGAGAAATGCCAGGATTGAATCGTTAAATGCTTTGGCTGATCGGATTTTGACAGTTAATGAACTAGGTCAACCAGTGGACCCAGCAATTGCCGAGGTTTTGCATCCGGAGGCCTTAGTTTATGATGAAGATCAGGAGGCGTTATTGGCAGTTTATCAATCTACCCAGGTGGATGAAATCATGGATCAGGTTAGACAGCGATTGGAAAGTCGGGAAGAAGAGCCACCTTTGGCAGCTTATTTGAGGTTGCTTAATGGGGTTTCAGTGGAGCCAGATATGCCTCCTTTTAGTGGAGCTCCTAATGAACTGCATGTTTAAACCTTATAACAGGTTGAAAAAAAAGTGGATTTTTGGTATAATATAAGGAAAGAAATAGCATTTTTATATGCCGGATGAAGATACCAAAAAGGATGATTCAAAAAAAGCTGGTCAAGATCCAGTTAATTCTGGGCAAACAACAGATAAGCCAGCAGCTAAAAAGAAACGTCGTCGCAGGCCACGTAAGCGTTCTGGTGTCCCAAAAACACCAGTCCAGAGGAAAGATGATATGACTGTTCCTGATTTGGAAATGGCTCATCAGGAGGCTGAAGAAAAAATGAATCAACCGCGTGAAAAGTCAGAAATAAATGCAGAGGAAGCCATCGGGCCAGCTGCGCCAAGCGCTTCAGAGCCGTCTCCTTTTGATTTAGCAGCTTCGTTTGATAATTCTGGGCCGTCAGAGCCGACACCAGCGCCAAAGACTGAGCCAGCCCCAAAGGCTGAACCGGTTCCAGGACCACCAGTTACACCGTCAACGCCTGAACCATCACCATTTGATGTGGCGCCAAAGACTGATTCAGCGCCGGCACAACCTGCGGCTCCTGTGACGTCGTCACCAGAACCTTCGCAACCTGCTCCGGCCACTGATGATTTTGCGCCTAGTCCTTTTGAAAGTTCTTTGCCGGAAAATAAAGATGGGGGAGCGCCAATGCCACCGCCTGAACCAGCAAAAACTGTATCACCGGAACCATCACCATTTGATTTAGCTCCGGATGAATCTAAAAAGAAAGAAGATGCTTTTGGGAATTATGAGAGTCCTTTTGGCGGTCCAAAAGATAAACCAAGTGATAAACCAAAAGATGAACCAAAGAGTCCACCTCAAAAACCCGAAGATATTTCTCTGGAAAATTCACCATTTTTAAATCCTGATGGTAACTCACCTGATCCAGAACCAACACCTGAATCTGAACCATTTGCTCCTGACCCTGAGCCTTTTGCCTCGGAATCTGCGGAGAAAGAAGAAGTAGTAGAGGGTGAAGTAGTTGATTCAAAAGAAGAAGATGAATCCTTGGAATCACTGGGCATGGATGGTTCACTTACCGAAAGAATTCACCAATTGTTGCACGAGGCTAATCTTACAACTCGTCACTTAAAGTTTTGTTGTGGAGTAGTATTTATAATCCTTTTTGTTATTTTGGCGGGCTTTTTCTTAGCTCCAAAACTACTTAGTGGCGATTTTAAGTTTTTTGATGATAAACCTGATTCAACCCCGGATGTTGTTGTAGATGATGACCCTGTCCCAGATGACCCAGACGAAACACCACCGGAAGAGGTTGTTGTTCCGGTTGGTGATCAAGTTTGGGTTGATCCATCGATTTATAGTGGGCTTTTACTAGGTGATCCAACGACGAGTTTAGAAGGGACTACCGGTGTTGATTCCGGAGTATTAGTGGGATCTGAAGAAGATGCGATTGATTATTCATCTAAATTACAGGTTTTTGTAGCAGATTTAGAGGCGCTTTATAATCTTTATTTTGTAGATGTAGAAACGCTTTTGGATGCTTCTACTAATCGAACCGAAACTATTGATGAACATTTGAAGGAGCTTAAAGAATATTACAATTTAGGAGTGGATCATTATGATGAAATTGAGGAATTACAGGGTGAATTAGCGGGAGAGTTTGATGAAAATGAGCCTTTTAAAGAAGCGGCGGAAGCCCAGGCTTTTATTGATTTGAAGGATTTTGATGCTTTAGGGGCCGAAGAGCAATTGGTTCTTTTTATCGGGTTAAAACAGACTGAAGTAGATTTGAAAGCGCGGTATTATGTTTTGGAAAATGTAAAAACTACTTATGAAAATTATTTAACTAGTATGTTTAAGCGAATTAAGGATATTGAATTAAATCGAGAAGCTTTGATTGCCAACGTTCAAGTAGTAGATGTGGAAGGTTCTGATTTAGATCTTATTTTGACGGAATTTAATTTGGAAGAGTAAACTTGATTTTTGGCGATATTGTTGGTTGAAAGGGGTTTTTGTGATATGCTTATCCTCCTGAGTTTATTTGATTTTTACAGGTATGGAGGATAGTATTCAATCAATCATAAAGTCAGCAAAAGAGTACCTCCCCACGCTCGATTCAAAACGAGTTGAAGAGGCATATAGTTTGGCTAAAAAAGCGCATGAAGGACAAGTGCGTTATTCAGGAGATCCTTATATTAGTCATGTTTTGGCTACAGCAGAGTTGCTTTTACCATTAAAACCAGACGAAGAAACAATTTTGGCAGCGCTTTTACATGATGTCCCAGAAGATACAAATTTTACTTTGAGTCAGATTGAAAAACAATTTGGGACAGATGTGGCGGGATTGGTAGAGGGAATTGGAAAATTGAGTTTAGTCCGGGTGCAGCAGGGCCAGGCCGAAGTAGAAAGTTGGCGCAAAATGTTTTTAGCCATGGCCAAGGATTTGCGAGTGATTTTTATTAAATTAGCGGATCGACTTCATAATATGCAGACTTTGGAGTACGTGGCCAAAGATAAACAACTTAGAATTGCCGAGGAAACTTTACGTGTTTACGCACCAATTGCTTCGCGACTTGGTATTTACGCCATGAAGGGACCTCTCGAAGATTTGTGTTTTAAACACCTTCATCCCAAAGAATATGAAGATTTGAAGGTTCAAGTAGAAGCGCACGGGCGGCTTGATCCTAAATATCTTAAAAAGGCGCAAGAAATTTTGGTGGAATTTTTAAAAGAAGAAGATATTGAGGGAGAGGTGAGTAGTCGAGTTAAACATCTTTATAGTATTTATAAAAAACTTAAACGTAAAAACGCTAATTCAATTGATAGTATTTATGATTTGTTTGCGATGCGGATTGTATTGTCGGATCAACAGCGAGAAGGGAAGGAGTTTTTGGGTCATTGTTATACAACTTTAGGGGCGATTCATAATAGTTGGACCCCGATGTATGGACGATTTAAAGATTATATTGCGGTTCCTAAAATTAATGGTTATCGCAGTTTGCATACTACAGTGATTGGGAAAACAGTTTTGCGAAATCATCCGGTGGAATTGCAGATCCGAACTAGTTCTATGCACCGCGAGGCGGAATATGGAGTTGCTTCTCATTGGTGGTACAAAGATAATACTCCAGAAACTTTGAGTTTTTCTCGGCATGATTTACAGAATATTCTGCACGAACGGCGACTTTTAAAGAGATTTCATAATTTGTTAGATAAACAGCCAGATAGACGGGCGGAATTTGAAAAAGTTTTATCACGTCAAACATATTTTGATGAGGAGTTAGAAATATTTTTACGTAGAGGTGGTTTTTCTAAAAATGAAATAAGTGATTTGGAGGATGCTTTGGTTTCTACAACTAAGAATGATGAGTTGAAGATGTTTAAGCATCACGTGGATTGGTTGTATGGATTAGAACAGTTGCAAGAAGATTTAATGGATTCTCCGGACGAGGAGGCAGAAATTGATCGAATGGATGTGAATGTTTTTCAAGATCGGATTTTTGTGTTAACTCCGCATGGTGATGTAAAGGATTTGCCACAAGATTCGACGGCTGTGGATTTTGCTTATGCTATTCATAGTGATGTTGGAAATCGTTGTCATCAGGCCAAAGTAAATGGTAGTATTATCCGATTGGATCAGCCTTTGAATAGTGGTGATGTAGTGGAAATTGTGACTCGAAAAAATCCGGACCCAAATCGTTATTGGTTATCTTTTGTAAAAACTTCTCACGCTAAGGCTCGGATAAAAGCGTGGTTTAGAACGCAGGATCGGGAAAAGACTGTAAAAATTGGGCGAGAGCTTATAAATAAAGAATTGCGTCGTTTGAATAAACCACTTTTGGGGCCGAATTGTGGATTGCTTAAATATTATGGTGGTAAAAAGGCACTTTCTTTTTCGGATCGTGAAAATATTGTGGAATTGATTGGGAATGGTTCAATGCACGTGGGGACCTTGATTCGTAATTTGTTCTCGGAACGAGAATTGATGCAGGAGGAGGCAGAACATTATTTGGATAAGCAAATTGAGGTTGAAGAACCAGAAGATGAAGGGCCACAAGATAAAGTATTAATTACTGGGGAAAGTGATTTACCAACAGTTTTGTCAGCTTGTTGTAAACCGCGTTTTCCAAGTCCAATTGTTGGATATGTAACGAGAGGAAATAGTATTCGGGTGCATAAAAATGGTTGTTATCAATTGAAAAAAGTTGATAAAAGTCGTTTATTAGAAGCCACTTGGGCTTCGGAAGATGGTAAAAAGAAATATCAGATTAAAATTCGAATTGAATCCGAAGATAGAGTTGGGCTTTTGCGTGATGTTTTGGGAGTGGTAGCGGATATGGGAAAATATGTGGTTGATTTTCCTTTGATTGGGAAGAAAAAAGGGAAAGTCATACGAACTTTAATTGTGGAGATGTCTGGTTATAATACTTTGGCGGAATTGTTGAGGAAGTTAGAGAAATTAGATGGTGTGATTTCGGTTCAGAAAGTATAGAATACATTTAAGTCATGTAAATCAGATTTATGTTTTATAAAAAATTGGAATTTAAACCAGATAGATTAGTTTTTCAGGATTCGGAGCCACAGAATGGAGAGGGTAATGATGGGGAAGTGGTGGATGATACTGCTGAACAAGCTCAGCAAACTATTCAGGAATCTTTACAAGAAGCACAACTCTTAACTGAACATTTAATCCCTTCTCCAAATGGAGAATGGCAGGGACAAGATGTTGTTTTTTGGGGGGGGAGGGATGAAGAGATTGGAGATGATGATGATGGGACTGCTGATGAAAGAGTCCCGTTGGTGATTATGCAAAATGAGGGGTCGTATTTTTATATTGTGCAAGAAGGTGATTCTCGTGATGATGTTTATGATTATTTTACGGAAACAATGGCGGATCAAGATCCAGAGAGATTTGGTTATTTAGCAGAAGTGAGAGCTTCTAAGGCTGGTCAGAGTAGATCTTTTAATATTGATGGTGGTGATACTTTTAAGGTAGGGACGTTAGTTCCAGTTTTTCTTAATCCCGAAACACGCCCAGTTAGTACGGTGGATTTTGTAAATGAATATGCGCGACCAACGCTTGAAATTATTAAGCATGATGAGTTTTATGCGCCATATGTTAAGTATTTAATAGATACGATGGGTGAAGAGAGATTGTTATCAATGATGGTAGCAGTAGCGTGCGCGGAGACAAGTTATCCAATTGGGACTGGAGTTTTTCATAAATATGAGAATCAACATAAGGCATTTTCGTTGTCTTGTTTTCATGTTTTGATGAATAAAGATAGTCCTGGGATGCGAGCACGACAGCGTTTACAAATGTCGGAAGGTCAAACTTATCAGTATTCGAATGCTTGTCGGTTGTTTTTGGCTTTTTTGATTGAAAAAGCTTTGGAAGAGTGTGATGGTGCGGCGTGTAATCAAGATACTATTTCTAAAGAGGAAAAAGTACGTCAGGCTTTAGACGTTTATCAAGACGATTCAAGTTTTAGGTTCCAAGAATTGGAAACTGATGGGAATATTGATAAAGCGATTCGAACTTTAAATGATGAGTATGGTTATTTGAGAAACCCTAGTCCTTATATAAAAAAACTAGAACGTTATTTGTCATTAATGGGTCGTAAGGTTACTTCTTTGCAGGCCAAAGATGGAGTAGGGATGGGTGTTGATGAAGATGGGCCTTATGTGGTGTTTTTTAATTCTAAGACTCCAAAGGCGAAAGAAGGAGAGACAAAGAGTTGTTCGGGAAAGGTTAGAATTGATTATAGCCCCTCAAAAGTAATGGGAGAAGTTATTGGGGATTTCCCAGATGAACAGGGTTGGAGTTATGCTGGATTTCAATCTTTTTATGGAGCGGATACAGGCGATAATTATTCTGGTCAGTTAGAAACTCGTTATACGGAAACTTTGACTTGGCTTCAAGGAGGAGATCCACCAGTGGATCCTCGTGAAGTGGCGGCCGCTACTACATTTGAACAATTAACTCCTGAAGAGGTTGAGAAAAATTATCCAGCTTATGGGGCTTTATTTGCACCTTCTTCTACGGGGCTCTCACCATTGAAGTATTTAGAGCATGCGAATGCGTCTTATGAATCAAGTCCAGTTATTACAGAAAACCCTTTGCCTAAATTAGCTGAGTATTATTTTCAGCCTTATTTGAATTATTTAGAATCAAATAATAGAGGTCCAGCTAGTACGGTTTTAACAGATCAATTGGGACT
>JABJMC010000037.1 GCA_018659585.1 Candidatus Peregrinibacteria bacterium | reverse complement strand
TTTAGGCATTGCTAAAATTGAAAAAGAAATAGCCGAATTAATGGCTACTTAATAATAAATTTTTACAAATTAACCTGCTAAATTCATGGAACCTTGGGATCTTCACGCTTTATTACGCGAAAAAATAACAGCAAATGGCGGGCTTGTTTCTTGCCACGCTCACTTTGACAAAGCTTACGTTATTTCCCCCGAAACCCTGCAAATGACCCTTGATTCAATGGAGGTAAAATGGGATTTATGGAAAGACGTTAAAGCCAAATACACTCACGAAGGATTAGTAAAAAGAATTTCTTTGAGTGCCGAAAGAATGATTGCTCAGGGCTGCACCCTGACACGCACCAATATTGATGTAGATAACACGGTTGGCATGATGTGTATTGAGGCCGCCCTCGAAGTTAAGGAAAAGTACAAAGACCAAATTAACATTCAAATTTGTTCCCAAGTTTTAGAGGGCGCCATGAATCCCGAAGCCCAAGAATGGATCGAAAAAGCCGCTCCATTCGTAGATGTGCTCGGCGGCCTCCCATCTCGAGACAGACCTAATCAGGCTGAGCACCTCGATTACATCTTCGAGATGGCCAAAAAGCACAACAAAACAGTCGATGTTCACATCGATCAAAACAATGATCCTGACGAAAAAGACACCGAACTACTCGCTCGCAAAGTCATCGAACACGGCCTGCAAGGCCGCGTAAACGCCATTCACTGCTGCTCGCTCGCGGCCCAAGAGGACGACTACATGCACGAAGTTATTAAACTCATCAAAGAGGCCGAAATGCCAGTGGTGGTTTGCCCTCGCTCCATGATCGATGGCGTGCAAATGCGCGACAAAATGGCCCCGGTTCACAATTCAATTGCTCCTGTTCCACAGCTTGTCGAAGCCGGCGTAAAAGTGGCTCTTGGAGTCGACAATGTCCATGATTACTTCTGCCCGTTCATCGATGGCGATGTCTTCGAAGAATTACTTTTCCTTATTGAAAACTGCCGTTATTACGACGTGGAAGAATTAGTAAAAATCGCGACAACTAACGGCCGAGAAGTTTTAGAAGCGATTTAAAAGCTTCTCCCCTCTCCTCAAAGTTTTTATATAAATTGTAACTTGGTGCGCCTGGTGAAAGCACGCAACAAGTCCCATGTTCAGCTTTTTCGTGCGCCCATTTAACGGTGTCTTCCATTGATTCGGTTTCCAAAATTTCGCCTTCAAAATCCTTCAATGCTTCTTTTATGCGCGCGCCAGTTTCCGGAAATAATACTAGATTTTGAACCTTTTTTTCTACGATTTTTTGCGCCAATTCTTCAAACTCATACCCGCGATCTAGTCCTCCTAAAATCAAAACTCCAACCTTATCCAGCGCCTCTAAGGCCGCGATTGTGGCCTCTGGCGCCGTAGAAATAGAATCATTATAAAATTTAACTCCATCATGTTCGCCCACCAACTCCAGACGATGCGGCAAAGGTTTAAATTCCCGCAAACCATTTTTAATATCCGACTCATTTGCGCCCATTAATTGAGCCGTTTTCATTGCCGCCCGGATATTTTCTTTATTATGTTCGCCAATTAAACCGCAAGCATTGTCCGAAATTTCACTAGCTCCCCAAATCATTTTTTGAGCCTTGCTCTCCTTTATTCGCTCCTCAATTTTTTTATTAAAAATCACCACATCTCCCTCTTTTTGCGTCATTGTAATCTGTAATTTAGCCGCGTAGTAGTCCTCTAAATTTCCATGATAATCCAAATGTTCTGGGAATAAATTTAAAACCACAGCCACGTCTGGGCCTTCCACCAACCGACTCGCCTGTGCACTCGACATTTCAAAAACAAACACATCATTTTCATTATTTTGGTCGCGCAATATTTCTAATCCTGGCACGCCAATATTTCCCACCAAATGCGATCCTGGCAGCATAGCGTTAATCAAACTCGCAGTCGTACTTTTGCCTTTTGAACCTGTTACGCCAACTATTTTCCCCTTACAATCTTTCAAAAACAAATTCGTGGCCGTTGTAATTTCACGCGCTGTTTTCAGCAAAGGTTCATGCGGCGGAATCCCAGGAGTCACAAAAACTAGATCCCATTCCTCCAGCGACTCCGGATAATTTGGCTCTCTTTTGTCCGCAGTGGAAACCTCGCACTCTGGATATTTAGACGCCAAATATTTAACGGTCGCCCGTCCTTCACGCCCCATTCCCAACACCAAAATTTTCTTATTATTTAAATTCATCCGGAATTATATGGTCATTAGAAATAGAAAAAAGATCCACTGTCACAGGTGGCAAATTAAGCGCCACAAATTTATCTATAATCACGTCGCCTTTATATTTTTCGTGTGCCATTTCCATGGCTTTCCGTACCTCTTCTGGAGTGCCCACGCAGTCAAAAGGCTTCACGTTCGTAACCCCCAAAAGCTCTTCGTAAATTGGCCACAAATCATCATTCGCAAACAAGTTTCCCCCAAACGCGTGCACCAATTTTTCCTTTTCCACAAACGGCGTTAATATCGCAAAGACAAAAGCACATTTCGCACATTTTTTGCACCATTTTTCTTCTGATGGGCCGGCGATTTTAAAGTTTGTATTACAACTTGTAAAAGCATTCAAACAAGACTCCATGGTTGCAAATTTTTCAGCAATTTTTAGCTCATACATTGGCCGCAGCAAACTAAAATAATACACATCTTTGGCCACAAATTTCCGCACATATTTATTAAACATTTTTTCAAATTCCAAACTTTTACTCCACTGATGATTTATCTGTCTTTCCAGGTATTCAACATTGCCGTAATTGGAGCTGTGTTCATTGGAAAGCACAATATATTTATGTTTATGAATCACGGCCGTCAGCAAAGACGTAAACGCATAGATCATAGAAATCGGCACATGGCCATTCAAAGCGCCTTTCTCATTTTCTTTTAAAAGTTGCGGATCAATAATCCGTTTAATTGAATGATGCGGCTTTTCCATAGCTCGAATTTGATCTTCAATAATTGGATAAGAACCCAAAGTAAAAATATCAAAATCTATTCCTTTTTCCTGTAAAATTC
>JABJMC010000002.1 GCA_018659585.1 Candidatus Peregrinibacteria bacterium | reverse complement strand
TCAAGCCACACCATAGAAGCGCCTTTGGCTGTTCCCCAGGCAATTCCCGTGGCTACATAATCTTCTGCCACCACAATTTTCCCTTCCTTAAGCCATTTTTCTAAAGTGGGTTGAAATTGATAGCGATTAATCACAAACCATAATTGTAGTTCTTCCTCGGAAATCATTTGGGAACCACCAGACCGAAGTAGCGTATTTAAATAATCTCCAGATGGGTGAACATCATAAACCGGGAACTTAACTCGCACCGCGTCATGCCCCTCATCACGCAATCTTTCCACCAAACGCTTGGTGTGCGTAGTTTTTCCAATATTATTGATTCCGTAAACGGTAATTAACATAATTATTTGTTGTCAGTGCTTCCAAATCCACCTCGACTCTCTTCGCGAATTTCTGAGACTTCTTCCCATTCAAACTTATCTACGCGCACAAATACTCCCTGTGCAATCTTTTCGCCGCGGGCAATCTGGACTGCTTCCCCCGAAAAATTATAAACTTGGATTTTAACTTCATCCTGAGGTCCACAATAATCATGATCAATAATCCCAAACCCGTGTGGGGGAGTTAAACCTCGTTTCCGCGGCGTACTACTTCGAGAAGCAATCGCCAACATATAACCTTTTGGTACTTCCACCACCACATTTCCTGGAACCAATTCAATTGTCCCGGGCTCAATTACAGTCTCCTCACGCGCTATCAAATCAAAGCCCACCGAACCATCGGTTTCGTAGACTGGTAAGGGGAGATCTTTGTCTATACGTTTGATACGAACTTTCATAGTGAATTCAATAATTGATGTAACTCTTCTTTTAAGGCGCCTTTAATTACGCGCCCGTGCCCCGGAATAATGACATCACCGCGCTCAAAAATCAATTTCATACTCGCAATTAACTGTTCGGGATTTTTAGTAGAAAGCGGATTTTCGCCCCGAATCAGGTCTTCCCGCACGGCATCACCCGCACAAATCCAAGTTTCTCCTTCCCATTCATAAACCAAACTCACATCGGTTTGCGTGTGTCCGGGAGTTGGTAATAATTCTATGGTTGACGGTAATTTTCGTTTTTCAAGCGGTGGAAAAATATGCCCTGCCCCCTTTTTATCAATAAAAGCATGGCCAGTATGAATGATCGCCGTCCCACCAAAAAGAGCGTTATTAAAAGTATGATCAAAGTGGTAATGACTGCAAATCACGTGATCAATGTTTCTCGGCTCCAGCTCACGCTCGCGTAGACTTTTCAAAAGCCGCTCTCGATTCATCATTGAACTCGAGTCAAAAAGCACATTTTGCCTCTCAGTTTGAATTAGAACAGAACTACTCCCAAGAGGATCAATATGATAGTAATTACCCTCGTGTTGATGGTTTCCGTGCGTGCCTTCAAAGAGGATTTCAATCATGAGATTTAGAGATAAGCCCCAATATCAATCTTAATGCCAGGACCCATAGTAGTAGTAGCGGTCACGCTACGAATAAAGGTTCCCTTTACTCCTGGAGGACGGTTAGCAATAATCGCTTTTAAGTAAGTTTCGATATTATCCTTGAGTTGTTCCTCAGTGAAAGAAACCTTTCCAATCGCGTTGTGAAGATTTCCTTGTTTGTCATTTCTAAACTCAACTTTACCTTTCTTAGTTTCGGCAATTGCCTCGGCTATATTAGGAGTCACAGTTCCAGCTTTAGGATTAGGCATTAGACCTTTTTGACCTAAAGTACGAGCAATTTTACCTAAACTTTTCATTACATCCGGATGAGCTACAGCGACATCAAAATCGAGCCAACCTTTTTCAATCTCGGTGGTTAGTTCCGTAATCCCAGCTTTTACAGCTCCAGCGTCCAGAGCTTCCTTGACGTTAGCATCTTCGACAAAAGCAACCACACGAACTTCTTTACCAGTTCCGTGTGGAAGGCCAACTGTACTACGAATAACTTGATCCGCTTGAGTGGGATCAACTTTAAGATTCATGTGAATTTCAACGGTCGAGTCAAATTTTGTTGGTGAAAGCTCTTTTAATATTTTAGAGGCTTCTTCAACAGAGTAAACCTTTCTAGGATCTACTTTTTCGAGCAGTGCTCGATATTTTTTTCCACGTTTTGGCATGGTTTTTAGGGTTAAAGTGGTAAATAGCGCCTTTTAAGGGAAGGCTCCCACTAGAACAAATCTAGTTATTTAAGCGGACTCACCTTCGACAGTGATTCCCATATTTTTGGCAGTGCCAGCAATAATTTTGGCTGCTGCTTTGATATCATTAGCATTCAAATCTTTCATCTTTATTTCGGCGATTTTCTCAAGTTGAGCCTGATTAATGCTTCCAACTTTTTCAGTGTTTGGTCGTCCAGAACCTTTTGGTAGACCAAGTTCTTTTTTAATCAATGTTGCTGCCGGAGGAGTCTTCATTATAAAACTGAAGGTGCGATCCTCGTATACAGAAATAACAACCGGGACAATTGTGTCACCCATTTCTTTAGTCTCGTTGTTGAATTGATTACAAAAGTCTTGAATCTGTAGACCATGTTGACCTAAAGCGGGACCAACTGGAGGAGCAGGGTTTGCTTTCCCAGCTGGGATTTGAAGTTTAATTTGTGTAAGGACTTTCTTAGCCATAATATTTAAGTGTTTAAAGCGGTGAAACTCTACTGTATTTCAGATAGAGAGTCAAAGGAAAATAAAAGAGCCCTAAAGAAGCTCTATCAGTGAACGAATTGTCACGTGATAGTTAGGGGAGTATTCCAAGGAATAAACTAAGTCATTAGTACGCACTGTTAAGAAAACAGTGTTGCTTTTAGTTTCGTGATTAAAGTAAAAGGACGCATCGCCATAAGCATTATTTTCGTTAATCGTGCCGTTCCCAGAAGATTCAGCTGTCTTGCGCAAAGTTTCATAAGCAGTAAATAATTCAATTGAACTGCCAGGCTGAACTTCGTAAACCGTTCCAATATAGTCGGCACCATCAAATAATTTATGTTGAAGA
The DNA here is from genome assembly GCA_018659585.1 of Candidatus Peregrinibacteria bacterium. Classification (GTDB taxonomy): domain Bacteria; phylum Patescibacteriota; class Gracilibacteria; order UBA1369; family UBA12473; genus JABJMC01. The sequence continues at coordinate 21,824 of JABJMC010000002.1, read as the reverse complement.
ACAGTCATATCGGTAAAATCTTCCGAAACATCCCAAAATCCATAAACCAAACCATCGTACAAGGTGGTGGTAAGAACTGGTTCAGTAAAATCCAGAGTTGCTAATAACTCTTGGGTTAAATTTCCAGTAATTTCCGCGACCACCTCTTCAACCACTTCCTCGACTACGTCCTCCTCTGGAACCTCGATTTCACCAACTTCTTCCTCATCACCGCGTAATTCTGGGTCCAGGGGTTCATCAACAGGTTCTTCGATCACTTCTTCCTCCGGAACTTCAATTTCGTCCGGAGTTTCTACTACAGTTTCTTCTAATTGGGTGCTATCTGCAAAATCATCCCCCAAATAATCATTTACCACTAATTCAGCTACCACAAAAATTACGATAATCGAGAGAAGAATCGTAAAAATAGTGAATTTATGCATCTTTAGGAAGGGCTATTTCTTTTTAACCTGCGTAAAGTCTAATTCAACCGGAGTTTCGCGTCCAAAAATCGTAATAAGTACCTTAACTTTACCTTTTTCTTTATCAACTGTTTGAATAACACCATCGTAGTTGGCAAATGGTCCATCCAGAACAACCACCGGATCAGTTTCTTCAAAGTTAATTTTGAACTTAGCATCAGTTTCACCCATATGACGACGAACTACTTTCCATTCTTCAGCAGAAACCGGCACTGGAATAGTTCCAGAACCCACAAATCCAGTTACATTAGGAGTATTTCGGACAACATACCAAGAATCATCATCTACATTCATATCAACCAAAACATAACCTGGGAAAAGACGTTTTTTCTCGGTTTTTGGTTCACCTTTTTTCATTACAATTTGCGTTTCTTTTGGAACAACTACATCAAAAATTTTGTCCTGCATATTCATTGATTCAATACGCTGTAAAAGCGCCTCTCGAACCGCATCTTCATACCCAGAATAAGTGTGAATTACATACCAGTTACGCCCAGTATTTCTAGCTTGTTTAGCCATAAAAATAAAATTTAAATAAGATTAAGTAGCTCGGTAAAGCCAACATTAAAAACATAGTCTAAAACACCAAAGAAAAAGGCGACAATTAGACTAAAAATACTCACAATAATAGTGAGGCGGAGAGTTTGCTCCTTGGTGGGCCAGGTTACTTTACGCAGTTCATTAAAACTGTTTTTAAAGTAAGCAACCATAGCGTTAGATTTTTTCATAATTTATAGAGGGTAACTTTAAAATGCCCGTCCGGGCTTTACTTTCGAGCTTATTATAGGGATTTTGCGGAAAAGTGCAAGGTTTATGTTTGACAAAACATAGAAAAGCTTTAAATTTAATCTCCACCTCAAAATAAAACAATCTATAACCAATCTTATATGGATTCGGAAAAGGTAACTTCTGAGGTGGTAACAGGCTTTATACAAAAACTCCCTTGTGACCCTGTAAGAAGCCAGTTTTGGGCAAGTTTTAGCGCCCTCTCCCCAGATGAACAACAAGGATTTGAAGACCTTATTCAGGTTGAAACAGTGGGAGACCATTTAAAATACGCGGCTCATATCAGTCCTCGAGAAATGGCTATTATTGGGATGTCCCCATTGGCGCGAACAGCTCTAAACGAAGATCCGGAGGTAATGAATGCTTTTACAGCATTAGCTCGAATTGGCTTAGGAATGGATCTCAGTAGTTATGATCATTATGCAGACAGCCCTGAAGATTGGATAAGAGATAATAGAAGACAAATAATAGCTGAATATGCCATTAAAGCTCATGGTGATAATTTGATTGATGGGATTGTAGATCCAAAAAATACGGTAGCAGTTAAAAAACCTTCACTCTATAAAGCTGGCGTAGAAATTATTAGAAAAGTTTTTGAGGCTCTCTCTCCCGATGTCAGAGATTTTAACAGAGATGAAGCAGATAGATTTCGAGGAGGGGCAGAACTAGATGAGAGGGGAGATTTAAGAGATTTTGTCGAGAATTTAAGTAAGTAAGTTTCTTGGGTACGACCTGTTCTACCCTTGCTTTTTCAGGTAAAATTTGGTAAAATATAAAGAAATAAAAAACAAAAATCTTAACTATGTCTTCCCTGAAACAAAAAACAATCATTAAATGGCTTATCTTGGGGCTGGTTGCTCTAGGTGCTGTCGCCTTGTTTCTGTTTTTAAATTCAGATGTGTCTTCGGCTCAGTTCTTACCAATGCCAGAAGCTAGTGATCTTGGGGTTCAAGACGCCGGGGGGAGCGAAGACGGAGGAGTGCAAAAAGTCTACAATGTTGTGTGGGAATTGGCTCGGAATTATCGGTACATTATTGGATCGGTAGCAATTTTATTTATTGTGATTTCTGGTGTGAAACTAGGTTTAATGGGATCCAACGAAGAAGAAGCAGGGAAGCAGAAAAAGAACTTATATTGGGGGCTAGTTGGTTTGGTTTTCATTATGTTAGCTGCTCCAATTGCCGAAATTTTAGATATGCAAAATGGAGGGCTCTTATCAGATGAATACGAGATTGGATATCGGGCCAGATTATTTGATGATCAGGTTCATATTGTCATAACTTTTATTAAATACATTGCCGGAAGTGTAGCCGTGATGTTTATTATGCGTTCCGGTGCCAAATTAGTGTTAGCTGGTGAATCTGACGAGGTTTTAAATGCCGAAAAAAAGAGTTTGATGATGGGAGTTTTTGCCCTATTTGTGATTATGCTTTCCAATACTGTGGTTAAAGAAGTTTTGTTCAAAGTTGACTATGATAACGCGGAGTATTCAGCTTATGGTCAGCAGGCTGTGGTGGAGTTTGATACTCAACGTGGAATTGATGAAATTGTTGGTATTACTAACTTTGTAGTTAGTTGGGCCGCTCCTTTTGCGGTGCTAGCTCTGATAGTTGGAGCCATTATGTATTTAACTGCTTTTGGAGAGCAAGATCGCATGGATAAAGCCAAGAAAATTATTACTAATTCTGTAATTGCTCTTATTATCATTTATGGCGCTTTTGCCATTGTTTCAACTGTAATCAGTGGAGTCTTTTAAATATGAAAAACAAAACTTTAAAATTCGCGAAACAATTAGTTCTTTTTCTCGTTGGAACAGGAGTGCTTTTAGCCCTGTTTCAGAGCGTGGCTTTGGCTGGTTATGAGGATGTTCTAACAACTATTGGAGATAAAATTGAACTGGAAAACTATGACGTAAATGTGCACGCTGATGCCTCGACTCACGATGGAGCCAAAAACATTACCAGTGCTGTTTTCTTTGTAATTGATTTTGTAAAATACATCGCCGGGACTATTGCGGTTTTGATGCTAATAATTAACGCCCTTCATCTATTAGCCGCTGGTAAAGACTCTGAAGAAAAAACCACTAAGGAAAAACTTTTCTTAAAGTATGCCTTAATGGGGTTGGTATTAATTTTTGTGGCTGACGAAGCCATTATGCTGGCTTTCTTTGGAGAAGAAGGAGAGATTTTGCGTAACGAAGAACAAGCCATTGAATTTGCTGAACAAGGCGCCAATTTAATTCAAGGAATTTATACTTTTATAGAAGTGTTTTTGGGATCCGTTGCTGTTCTTATGATGGTGATTTCTGGATTCCAAGTATTAGTGGCTGCCGGGTCTGATGAATCTGTTACAGCCGCCAAAAAGAGAATCGTAATTTCCTCAATTGGTTTGGTGATTGTTGGTTTAGCCGAAGTAGTCATCAAAGATGTTATTTTCAAAAATCAAGGAGAAGAAGTTGATGTCGAAAGAGGTCGCGAAGTTATTGTTGGCCTCACGAATTTCTTATCTTCTATGATCGCGGTAATTGCCGTCTTGGCCCTTGTATACGCTGGGTTCCTTTACATTCTCAACTTTGGGAATGACGAGACGACCGGCAAGGCTAAGAAGATTATGTTTGGAGCCATTATTGGAATGGTTCTAGCGGCAGCTGCCTTTGCCATTGTTTCCACTGTTATTCCAGTTGAAGGCGCTAGCTAAGCCTTCCTTGTTAAAAAACTTAAAATTTGCTATAATTTATAGATTTAAAAACCAAACTCTCATGGGCAAACTAAAACAAAAACTCAAAAAAATTGTGGGTTGGAGTGCGTTCCTTGCACTCGTAGCAGGATTACTGCTTCCCGCACTTATCGCGCCAACTACCCAGGCGTTGGACTTAGAACTTAATTCTGATTGGGAAGACTCAATGTGTGACAGCTTAGATGGAAGCTTTATTGAATGTGCCGACGAAGAAGGTACTAGCTTTGTGGACTTTGATGGAGAATTTGCCCCTCCAGAAGCCGATGGCTATGCCGAAGGTATTGTCCAAACTAGTTCCGCTCGAGAATTTGTGGTTAATATTACTAATTTTGTACTGTCGTTTCTTGGTTTAGCGGCGGTTGTAGTAATTATTTATGGTGGTTTTCTTTATGTTACTGCTGGCGGTGAACAAGAAAAAGCAGATAAAGGTAAAAAGAGTGTTATGTACGCCATAATGGGTATTATTATTGTGCTTATTTCTTACGCTTTGGTTAACACTATTATCCAAGGTGCCGCTGGTGGCGAAGACGCTACTTCATCCGGAGGACTTTATTCTTCTGGTGGTGTTACTAGTGAAAGCTTAAGTGAATACCAATCCAAAGAAATGCTAGATCTTATTAAGGATTCTAGTGAAACCTTTATCTCCGAATACACTAAACTTTTAAATATTGGAGCTATTCTTGATGCCATGGCTAATGTCAAAATATTTAATGACGCTGGCTTAAATGACTACGAAGAAGGTTTTAATTTAATTGTTAATGAAATTGATGGTTACGGCGAAACCATGGATTTAACCAGAGACGCTCTTCAAGATGTTGGGCGATATGTCTCGGTTAATTTGCCAACTAAAGATAAGTGGGCGCCAGGTGATTGGTTTAAAGCTAACATTTTGTTGGCCTCGGCTGATGATGACGAAGTAGATTTTGATGAGTTGTTATATGATTGTTTGGATGAGGCAGAAGCGCTTTATGCTGATGATTATGATTTGTACGTTGCTAAACTTACGGTTTGTCGAGCTTTTGATATAGATGAACTTTCAACAGATTATGATGAATGGATGGCTCAATACATCGATCCTTATGATGCCGGGGATGCTATGATTGGTAATCTAAATACCATTGCGGCCAGTGCCAAAGACGATTTTATAGAGGCTATTGCAGCTGACGAAAATTCAGTGAAAGCCATGTTAACCACTATGCAAGAAAGTTTTACTGATATGACGGTTAGTGGATATTTTGACACAGTTTTAGATGATACTCATTTAGGAGGATACGGAGACACAGCAGATTGGAATACTTACTCTGACACTCATTCTTTTGATTATGTTGTCGATGATTCTGATGGTGATGGCTCAGTTAATACTTCTGCTGTTATTTACACCAACGCTCCAGGAGGCAGTGGCCAAGTGTCTAATGTAATTGATGTTTTAAATGAAATTTACTATATCGTTGAACAACTTGAATTTACTACGGCCATTATTAGTGCCAATACTAAAGAGGGAAACGCTCCACTTACCGTAACTTTTGACGCTTTAGATTCCTATGACCCAACTGAGTACACTATTCAAGATAGTCAGTATCACTGGGATCTTGGTGGTAATGGGTTAAGTGAAATGATGGCCGCGGTTGGAGGGGATGCCTTTTATACCGCTGAAGATGACAAAGTTGGGCCTAGCGTTTCTTACACTTATGAAGAGCCAGGCACTTATAGAGTCGCTTTAAGAGTTGATAGTAATAGTCCCGAAGAAGTCGCTTCTGGAATTAGCTACATGAGCATTAAGGTTAACTCACCTTCTTCTATTATTAATCTAACAGCGCAAGTTCAATTAGAAAGTGACGCTACTCCCGAAGATGTTAGTGAAGAAGATGAGTGGGAAGTTACTGGTGAACAAGCCAAAGCTGGTGTGATTTTTGATGCTAGTGCCACCACCGATGGCGATGGTAATGCTGATACGATTGTTAGTTTTGATTGGGATTTTGGTGATGGAGAAAAAAGTAGTGGCGAAAGCTCTACTGCGACTTATTACTATTCTGCCGAAGGCGAATATGATTTTGTTCTAGAAGTTACTGATCAAAATGGAGTTACAGATCGCAAAAACTTAATTGTGGTAGTGGCTTCTCCAGCCGCTGATATTAATTATGCGGACTCTGATTTTGATGGGGTTGGAGAAATTAATGACACTATTTGGTTTTCTGCCGCTGAATCAGTTACTGATAATGGGACTATTGAAAACTACACTTGGACAGTCAGTAAAGATGGATCTGTTATTGAAACTGAAGAAACTAATTATGATAATTCAACTGAGCCTACAGAATGGGAATACAAATTTACTGAACCAGGTGAATACACAGTTGGTGTTTCCGTTGTAGATAGCAACAATTTAACTAACGATGACTCTATAGACGTTACCATTGATACTAATGAACCCGCCGCTGCCTTTGATTTTGAAACTCCGGATGAAACTCATCCTAATAGAATTCATTTTGATGCCACGGAGAGTTATGATGTTGATGATTATAATGCTTCAAACAATACTTACGGTAACGAAGGTTTGACCTATGAGTGGTCAATTGATGGGACAGAAGGCACTGATTACGATTTTGTAGAAGTAACTGATGCTTATTCCGAAAAACCAGTGATTGATTTTTATGCGGCTCAAGATTGGGAAGTTACCCTGACTGTTTACAATAATTACGATGGTGATCTTCAAAAAAGTGGTATTTACACTAGAAAAGTATCAGTTGATTCAATTTTAAGTATTGAATCCGAAATTGATGGTAGTGCCGCTGTTATTTTAGACGCTGAGGGCGCCGCTGAAATTACTTTGAACCTTACTAGTAATGTAGGGGTTTCCTACGAAGTTGATTGGGCTGATAGTGGTGAAAAAGAAACTATCCCAGTTACTACCGTGGGTGCCACTCAAACAGTTGTTCATAAATATGACGCTCCGGGAACCTACCCCGTAAATATTATTGTTTACGATGAAAGCAACGCTACTAACAAAATGACGCGTAATGTTTATATTGGTAATGGCGAAACTCCAATTCCAATTATTAATGTTTATGTTGATAATGTGGAGAGCGCCGATGCCAACGAAGTAACTGGTACTAGAATTAGTGAATTCCGTTTTGAAGGCGGAGATTCAATTGATGTCGACGGTAACGTTATTAACGAAAGAGACTCCTATACTTGGGATTTCGGTGATGGCGCCAATCTTGCTAGCGGAGAAAGAAATACTCACAAATATGATGAAGTTGGTGCTTATGAAGTTAAATTAACAGTGGTATCTCCTTCTGATAGGACTAAAAGTTCTTCCGCTATAATTACTCTTAATATAGAAGACGCTGCTCCGGAGATTTACAGCTTTACAGCTCAATTAGATCCCCTTGAAGAAGATCTAATCACTCCGGTTACAATTGATTTCACCGTTAATGCTGATGATGAAGACGGGACCATTGAGTCTTACAAATTTTGGTATTTTGATGTTAGTAATTCTTCTGAATCTTTGAATACACAAATTTCTAGTGATGGAACAACTTCACTTACAATTTCTACTAACGGAATTACTGGCGAAACAACCACTTATGGGTTTGCCGTTGAAATCACTGATGATGAAAACAACACAGTCAGTTCTTTGGATGAATTAACTGACGCACAACAGCCAACTATGGAAATTGAAAACGGGACTAATATTCCTCCGGTCGCTGATTTTACAGTTAGTAAGACCAGTGTTATGAAGGATGATACAGTTACTTTTAATAGCAGTTCTTATGATGAAGATGGCGAAATTAGATACTACAACTGGGATCTAGAAGGGGATGGGTTTACCGAAGATGGTTGGACTCAAGAATCATCGGTGACATACACTTACGAAACTGTGGCTAAGGATGGAATTCAAGTTCGATTAAAAGTTAAAGATGATTTATCGGCCACTGATACTTCTGACGCCATTACTATTTACGTAGACACTGATACTAAAGATCCAGCTGCTCAGTTTAATTTTATGGTGAACCCCGATAACAGCAATCCTTTAGAAATGGCTTTTTATGACAGTTCTTATGTAGATCCAGACGTAGAAGATGAAACCCTAGCTATTGTTGGCTGGGAATGGGATTTTGACCTTGCAACGAGTACTGATGATAATGATGATCCAGATGATGATGTTGATTCTATCGAGCAGTATCCGATTTATTCTTACACTGCTCCGGGGACTTATGAGGTTCGGTTAATTGTGACAGATTCAGAAGGAAATACCGGCGAAATCAGTCGTGATGTAGAAGTAGCTAGCATCCCAGGACCAGAAGCAGACTTTGAACACAGCGTTCCTGACGAAGAAGACTGGCTAACAGTAGAGTTTGATGACAATTCTGGATTTGGGGAAGTTGTGGAAGGTGCTTCGATTGTAAAATGGATATGGGAATTTGATTTAGGTAATGATAGTGATGGGCTTGGAACTCAGATAGACGATTTGGTTACTATTACCGACGCTAGTCAGTATCCTTACACTTACACTTATGATTTAGAAAACTATACTAGTGTTGATGGCGAAGAAATTATTACACTTGAACCCACAGTTCAGTTAACAGTTACTGATTATTTAGGACGAGAAAGTGTCGCAATTACTGAAAAATTAACTTTGAAAGAACCAAAACTAACAGATTTAACTTCTTATTTTTGGTCTGATTTAGGAGATACGAATAACAATATTTACTTAGAGTTAGAGGATTTAGATAATATTACCGATGAAGATCCTTTAAATGACTCAGTAGATATTCCATTATATTTTGGGGCTTATGGAGTTTCTGGGACAGCCTACTTCTGTATTGATCAAGATGATGATTTTAATAGTAATCACGATGATGATGGATTAAGTTCCGATGATTGTGATCCAGTTACTTTTAGTGGTGCTGGAGTTCCTTTAGAAACAATTCATGAAATTACTGCCAATGAAAACGGTGATGCCGATGGTGGTTATACCAGTATTCATTTCCAACGTGGTTGGGCTGGTCCTTCCGGTCAAAACACCATGCAGCTTACTGTTACCGATGATGGTACGGAAGATGACTCAACTAGGGTAATAACTAGTGAGATTTTGGTTCAATTCGAAGATATTCCTGAAGAAGAAGACGAAACAATCCCTGGCGCAACAAGCATGTTGCCAGTCACTAATATGGAAGCTCTTTACATTTTGGCAATAGCATTTTTCTTTACGCTTATTGGTGCAAAAATCTATATTGGACAAGGTGTTAGTGAAACTTTAGATCTTGATTCTTAAAACCTCCCTTATGACAGAAGAAAATTCAACCAATCCTGAGGAACAAAAAGTTCCTACACCCGGGCTGACTCCGCCGGCACAAGCTCCGGTCGAAACACCAGCCCCCGCTGCTCCGGCGGCCCCACCAGCGGTTCCGGTTCCAGCTGAACCTGCTCCGACCGCGCCACCCGCGCCACAAGCAGCACCAGCTGTCGCTCCGGCCCCTGACGCCGTGGCTCAACCAGTCGCGCAGCCAGTGGCACAACCAGCCGCCGCGGCCCCAGCAGCGCAAGGCGCAGCTCCCGTTGCCGCCCCACCTAAGACTCCAGAACAAATCAAAGCTGCGAAAAAAGCCTTAAAAGAAAAGAAAAAGAAGAAAAAACTACTTTTTGTATTACTCGCAACCCTTGGATTTGTGTTTTTCTTTGTGTTTGTAATGGCTTTCTTTATTTTAAGCCAATCTGGATCTGGACCTAATCCTTTACTCGAATTGTTTGGAGTAACTGAAGAAGGTCTTTATCCCTTCTTAATTAATATGGCGAATTTGTTCTTTGGATTATTTGATTTTATTGCTTTTATATTGGCTCTAATTGGTGTCTTTATGGTCGCCATGTCTAAAAAAGGAGATAAGAAAGGTAAGAAAAAAGGCATGGTTATGATGGTAGTTGGAATTTTATTCTTTGTCTTAGTATCTGTAGTCTGGGCGGCTTCTTATATGTATTTACAGGAACAAAAAGCTAAATACGCTCAAGCTACTGGTGATACTTTTGAATACATTGTGACTGATCCCGATGAAACAACCGGACTTACGGCTCCGGCTCTTGTTAAGTTTGATGCTTCCGGAATTTCATCTGTCGTTGATTCTAACAAATACTCAATAATCTCTTATTCTTGGGATTTTGGTGATGAAAAAGAAGCTACTGGCGATACTGTTTCCCATCTTTACACCAGTAAAGGAGAGGATGATGGTCGTTATATTGTAAGTTTGGACGTTGATTATCGCGATAACAAAACTAGCGAAGAATTTACCGATAATTTCACCGTTGATGTGGTGTTCTCTAATGAACAAGTAAATGCTCATTTTGACGCCTATCCAACCTCTGGAGCCATTCCATTAACAGTTTCGTTTGATGCTACTGAAAGTAGTGACCCTGACGGCGAAATTGTGGAATATGAATGGGATTTAGATGGTGATGGCAGTTTCGATGATGGCGATGAATTGGAAATGGAATACACTTATGAGCAATACGGTACTTACACCGTTAAACTCCGGGTTACAGACAACAATGGCGAAAGCGATATTATGGAAACAGAGATTCTTGTTGATGAGGGCGAAAAACCAACCGCCACCATTGATTATGATCTTGAATCAGATGAGGTTCTTTATATTGATGAAGAATATCTTTTCAAGGCCATTGACGCTTCTAGTCCTAATGGTTCCATCGAGGAATATGAATGGGATTTTGGTGACGGTAGCAATGTGACTCGTAACAAAACCGCGGAACATACTTATGATGAACCTGGTACTTATATTATTAGCTTAACCTTAACTGATGAAGCTGATGAAAAAGGTACAGTAGAGGTAGAAGTTCGGGTAGTTGCCGAAGAAAGCTCTCCAACCGCCAAAGTTACAACTAACCAAGATTGGAGTTCTGATGGCGGAGAAAGTGAGATTTCTGGTGAAGTTCCTTACACAGTGGTGTTTTCTGGGACTAATAGTACTGACCCGGATGACAATATTGTTAATTATGAATGGGATTTAGATGGTGATGGCACTATTGACGGTGCTGGTGAAGAAATTGAATACACCTATGAGGAAGATGGTACTTTTTACGCCACTTTGTACTTAGAAGATGCCGAAGGTAATGAAGATATAGCTAGCATCACAGTTTATGTAGATAGCCAAGCTCTAACCGCGGCTATTGCAGTTGATACTTTGAATGGAGAAACTCCTTTAACAGTTAATTTTGATGCCTCTGGATCCAGTTATCCCGATGGTGAAATCGTAAATTACTATTGGGATTTTGGTGACGAAACTACTAAATATTCAACCGCTCAAGTTACTTACACTTACAATACAGTGGGTACTTTCACGGCTTCTGTAAAAGCAATTGCTTCTGATGGCAGTGAAGCTGAAGACACAGTTTTAATTAATGTTCTTCCAGTTTCAGTTAGTGCTTGTTTTACAACTAATGTTGATTCTGGTGAAGCGCCGCTCATTGTGACCTTTAACCCAACTTGTTCTAATGGAACGGTGGCTAACTACCGTTGGGATTTTGGTGACGGTGATGTGAGTTATGCTCGTAAACCAACCCACACTTTTGAAGATGCCGGGACTTATGTAGTAGAACTTACGGTTGAAGACACTGATGGGTTATCAGATACTTATCAGATGACAATTCCAGTCTACGGGGAAGAGAGCTAATCCTTTTTTACTCGAGAAAGAATGTCTTTATCAATATGACCTGGTTTGACCATGTAGTTTGGTGAAAGCAGCTTATCTAAATCTTCTTTTGGCATTAAGTCTTTGGTAGAAACAACTTCATAAAACGTTTTCTTGTGCTTGCGGGCTTCTTTTACTAATTCAGCTACTTCGTGATAACCAAGATAGGGGACTAAAGCAGTGGCCATGGCCATGGAGCTATCAAAGCTAGTTTTAATCTGTTCGTGATTGGCTCGAATGCCATCAATGCATTTTTCACGGAACATCTTAAGACCATTACGCATAATTTTAGTAGAGAAAATAAGATTCCACATTTCTAGCGGCGCAAACCAGTTAAGTTGGAGTTGTCCGCCTTGAGCGGCTAAAGAAATTGTTTGATCATTCCCAATTACTTGAAAACAAATCATATTCATACATTCCGCAATCGAAGGATTTACCTTAGCCGGCATAATCGATGATCCAGGTTGCACACGTGGGAGCTTAATTTCGTGAATCCCAGCCTGTGGTCCCATATTTAGAATTCGAAGATCATTAGCAATACGATTAACCTCTACCGCTAAAGCACGGAGAGCCCCAGAAGCTTTTAAGAAAGCAGCGTGACTATTGTTAGTTTCAAATAAATTTGGCGCTGGTTCTAGGTTAAAACCACTAATTTTAGATAACTTTTGCGTTACTAGCTTTTGGAAATCTGGGTGAGCATTAATTCCGGAGCCAGTGGCATTTCCACCTAATCCAATGATTGAAAGGGCTTTTTCCGCCTCTTCAATTGTTTGGAGAGCAGTTTGCATGGCTGCGGCATAAGCTGTGAATTCTTGGCCTAATGTCACGGGGACAGCGTCCTCTAAATGAGTTCGTCCTACTTTGATTACATCTTTAAATTCTTCTCCTTTCTTTTTTAAGGATTGTTTAAATTCAGCAATTTCTTTTTTAAGAGTCGCGAAAATCATCAAAACCGCAATTCGAGTAGCAGTTGGATTAACATCATTGGAACTTTGCGCAAAATTAACCTGATTATTTGGGTGAACATACTTATAACTTCCGCGTTTGGCACCAAGAATCTCATTGGCCCGATTCGCAATAATTTCGTTAATATTCATGTTGTAAGGGGTGCCGGCCCCAGCTTGAAAAACATCGAGCGTGAATTCATCATCAAATTTACCGTCAATAAATTCTTGAGTTGCTTGGGCAATTGCTTGAGCTTCCTTTTTTGTTAGGTTATCAAGTTCAAGATTAGCTTGGCAGGAGGCAAGTTTAACCATGCCTAGTGCCTGGCGAAAAAAGGTAGGAGCTTGAATTCCACTAATCTGAAAATTATCTAGAGCTCGAGTGGTAAAAGAGCCATAATAGGCATTTAGGGGGACTTCGATTTGTCCGAGGGCATCTTCCTCGGTGCGAGTTTGTTTAGACATATGATTTTGAAAACAAATAACTGAATCGCCAATCGAAAAAAAGGATCGGCGAAATTTGAAAGACAAAAGATACTTTACCCTAAAAATCCCTGCCCGACAATATAAGTTTCGCGACTGCGGTCTCTACAAGATTCTGGCTTAAAGCACTTTACGCGTTTGAATTTCTTTTTAGCCCTTTTTACAACCTGTTGAAAGTCTTCTCCTTGAAAAATTTTAGTAATTACATAGCCCCGTTTTTTTAAATGCTTCTCGCAAAAATTCAGGACCGCGTGGTTTAGTTCCGCAGAGTGATAAGCATCCACATCGTGCTGCCCAGTTGTTTTAGGGGCTAAGTCGGCTACCACGCCATCAACCTGTCCCGCACCAACTGCCGCTACCGCCGCCTCATCCGTGATATCAACCTGATAGATCAAAACATTCGGCGCAATTTCCTCAATGGCTTGTAAGTCTAGGGCAAAGATCTTCCCCGGGCCGACCCACTTACTTAGTACCTGGGACCAGCTTCCCGGGGCCGCCCCCAAATCTGCTACCATATCCCTATCCCGCACCAGTCGAAACTTCTTCTGAATCTCTTCTAATTTAAAAGCACTCCGGGCGCGCAACCCACGTTCCTTGGCTCTCTTAAAATATTTATCTTGAGTTCGGTATTGTTTAGGCATTTTAACTGGTTAAATCAGATGGGTGAGTTATTGCTTTGCGTGTCCCTTTTAGTTCTCCACGTCGCTTTTTGGACTCCAACATCTTTTCTTTGGCCCTTTTTGATCTTTTTTTCTTTTGTTTGCGGAGTTTAAAGATTTTTTTCGCCTTTTCCGATTTAGCCCCGCGTACTTCATATTCAATTTTATCGATCAGTAATTTGTAAGCTGAAACCCGATTTTTACTCTGTTCACGATGTTTTTGGCAACGGACTTCAATTTTAGTTGGCTCGTGTCGCAGCAACACACAACTCGCAGTTTTATTTACTTTTTGGCCGCCACTTCCACTCCCCAAAACAAATGATTCCAAAATATCCTCGGGCCGTATTTTCAACTTTTCAGCCTTTTGAAGATGTTTTTCCGTAAGTTCGACAGGGAAGTTCATGAGGCTAGTATACCTGATTATGTACCAATTCTAAAAAAAATAACGTCACATTTTTCAAATTTTCAAGTACAATAAAATTACCATGGTTTTTGAAGAACTTGAGCCCGTTGATAAGAATAAAAAGAAAAAGCGTCGTCGCTCCAGTTTTTTTGAATATAAAGTTGAGGTCCCGCGAAAAAACATTGATTCCATTGAAAAGGCCAAGGAATTAAGTGAGCACAAAGAAATTTTACCTATTAAAACTTATTCCAAAAATCCCAAAGAGGACCAAGAAAGAGAAGAAGCTGCAGAAGAGGCTCAAAAAATATTAGAAAAATTAGGAGATTTGGTTCGAAAATGCGAGGAATGCAAATCTCAAAACATCAAATTTTCCGAAAATCACAAGATTATCAAATTCGAGTGCCGTGATTGTGGATATAAGTGGGAGGAAGAGCTTAACGAAGAATCATAACTAAATCTCCCAAATTTGTTCCACTTGGCCCAGTCTGGATTAAATCTCCAGTTTTTTTAAAGAAATGATAGGAATCATTGTTGTCTAAATATTCATCGATTGCCACGCCAGACGCAAGAGTTCGAGCACTGATTATTGCCCCAGCTGTTGGCTCTGGACAAATGCCATCCACGCCATCAGTACCGATAGAAAGAGCCACGCCATTAAATCCTTCTCGCGCTAATGCCAGCATGAATTCTTGATTTCGCCCACCTTTCCCATCACCGCGAATGGTAACCGTAGTTTCGCCAGTGGCCACATACAAAACACCCGGCTCACTCGCGCGCGCCAAAACTGCGGCGGCCTGTTCCCGCGCTTCGCCATTCAAATTTGTAGTCAGAATTTCACATCCAGGCACTAGCTTAGATACAACCTTAGCCGGGGTTTCATGATTTGCCAAAATTGCGGTTTCAATCCGCTCAAAAGCTTCATCTCCAGGGTTAGGAGTCTCTTTTTCCGCTGCCTCAAAATATGCTCGAATCGTTTCTGGAACCACATTCCAAATCTTATATTTCTGCAAAACCTCAATAGCATCTGCAAATGTAGATTCATCTGGGGCCAGTGGTCCGGAGGCAATAGTTCCCAAATCATCTCCCAACACATCCGAAATCACTAAATGTAAACACTGCGCTGGGTAAACAGCCTTAGCCAACCAACCACCTTTAATTTGTGATAAATGTTTGCGTACTCGATTCATTTCTTGAATCGTAGCGCCACTTTTGAGCAGCAATGAGGTTACTTCAATTTTCTCCTTTAAACTTACGCCATTTACCGGTAACGGTAGCAAAGCTGAGCCACCGCCCGAAATCAAAGCAATTACTAAGTCGCGTTCTCCAGCCTTTTCCGCTAACTCAAGAATTTGACGCGAACCCTGCACTCCAGCCTCATTTGGTAGGGGATGGGTCGCTTCAATTACTTTAATTTGCGCCAAATTATGACTTGTCCCCTCCGGAATAGTAATCACTCCTTTTGTAATTCGATCGCCAAATACTGATTCTACCGCTTCAGCCATAGCCGCGGTCCCTTTCCCAGAGCCCACCACATAAATGTTCTCAAACTTCGCAACGTCAAAATCACGTAATTTTTCTCGCACCAACTTCTCCGGATTAATTTCATTCAAAACTTGTTCCGCAATTTTCAAAATTTGCTCACGTTTTTTAAGCTCCTCGCCCGTGAGGTTTGCAATTAACTGATCCTTGGTAAGAATCTTAAGCAAAAGCGTCCTTGTTTACTAAAAATTGGGGAGTTTTGTTGGTCAGCGCATCAATCATGTTTTGCGCGGCCATAGTTGACATCTTGGTCCGAGCTTCAATTGTAGCGGAACCTAAATGAGGAATAATTACCGCGTTATGACAGTCTTTTAAACCTGGTTTCATAGTCGGTTCATCCTCAAAAACATCCAGCCCAGCGTAAAAATCTGGATTTTCCTTTAGGTGCGCAACCAAAGCAGTTTCATCAATTACTGGTCCACGTGCCGTATTAAGAATTGTAGCGGTTGGTTTCATTAGCTTTAGTTCTGGTTCACCAATTAAGTGATGAGTTTCATCACATAAATTCACGTGAATCGAAAGATAATCACTTTCTCGGCATAAAGTTTCTAAATCAACTTTTTGCGCTCCCATTTCATTTAGCATTTCATTCTCATAAAGGTCCGCATAAAGGATTTTCATATCAAATGAAGCCATTTTTTTGGCCATATTTTCTCCAATCCTACCGGCTCCCAAAATTCCCAAAGTTGCCCCAGTTACTTCTTTTCCAAGTAGTAACATTGGTGCCCAACCTTCAAATTTTTCAGCTCGCATGTACGCATCAGATTCAGCAATTCGGCGGGCCGTTGCAAATAACAAAGCAATTGCACAATCCGCGGTGGCATCAGTTAATACTCCAGGAGTATTAGTCACCATAATTGAACGATCAGAAGCAGCTTCTACATCAATATTGTTATAGCCAACGGCGTAGTTAGAAATAACCTTACACTGCGGACCAATCGCATCCATAACTTCAGCATCCATATTGTCAGTTAGCAGAGAAAGGACACCATCGCGGCCTTTA
This sequence comes from Candidatus Peregrinibacteria bacterium, assembly GCA_018659585.1. Classification (GTDB taxonomy): domain Bacteria; phylum Patescibacteriota; class Gracilibacteria; order UBA1369; family UBA12473; genus JABJMC01. The sequence continues at coordinate 5,113 of JABJMC010000002.1, read as the reverse complement.
ACTGCTTCTAGTAATTCCACGCGTGTCAAAACCCGATCATGAGGATTAACTTCAATGTCGCCGAAAGCTTGTTTAAGCATCTCGAGCCCCTCTGCAGGGATTCGGCGCGTGACATAAATATTCATGGAAAGAAAATTTAAAGGTAAAAGGGAGGATTAATAAACGCTCTCAATATACTTTTTTATCTTGGTAAGTCCATCTCGAATGTCTTCTTCTGAAGAAACATAAGAAAATCGCACCAAATCTTCACCAAATAAACCAAATACAGTTCCCGGGAGAATAAGAACATGAGCCTCTCGCATAATGCGTTCACAAAGCTCGGCCGAAGTAATATCAAATTTATCAAGAATTTCACGAACATTTACCATTAAGTAGAAAGCTCCTTTTGGAGAATGACAACTCATGCCTGGAATATTATTTACTAATTCCACCATTAAATCACGACGTTTTTTGTATTCTTCTAACATGTATTCAACCTGATCTTGTGGCCCCGTAATCGCTTCGAGAGCAGCATACTGCGCCATGGTGTTAGTACAAGAAGTGTCATTACAAGCTAGTTGTTCAATGTAGGCAGTCATTTGTTGGTTTTTACAAACCGACCAACCAATTCGATAACCAGTCATAGCATAAGTTTTGGAACAACCATTTAAAACCACGGTTCGCTCAGGCATTCCCTCAAAACTAGTAATCGAAACATGTTCACCATCATGCACCATGCGGTCATAAATCTCATCCGAAAGAACCCAAAGATCATGTTTAACTGCCAATTTGGCAATCCCTTCCAATAATTCACGTGTATAAACTCCACCAGTTGGATTTTGGGGGGAGTTAACCATGATTAGTTTAGTTTTATCAGTGATTTTCGCCTCTAATGCTTCAATTGTGAAGTTAAAGTCATTCTCTTCTTTTAGTTGAATTGGAACAACCTTCCCACCAAGATATTCCGTCACAGACCCGTAAATTGGGTAAGATGGGTTGGGAATAATAACTTCGTCGCCCTCATCAAGTAAGGCGCTCATTAAATAGAACATTACGGGTTTTCCACCTGGGACAACCACAACGTCAGTTGGCTCGTATTTAACGCAAGCATTCTCCGAAGTTAAGTCAGCAATAGCCTGGCGGAGGGTTGGGATTCCAGGCGTGGGAGTGTAATGAGTTTCGTTACCCTCGATGGCTTTAATAGTTGCTTGTTTAATATTATCTGGGGTATCAAAACCTGGCTCACCGATTTGGAGGTAAACAAGATTAATGCCACTTTCCCTTTCAAATTTTTTGGCCTTGGTAATAACTGCAAAAGCATTTTCTGTGCCTAGGTGAGGCATGCGTTTGGAGAAAGGTTTCATAAAAGAAAAAAATTAAGGATTTTTACGAGAAATAACAAGTTTAGCTTTTTCAATAATTTCTTTGGAGGTGATGCCGTATTTTTCCATTAGTTCACGCGGAGCACCAGACTCACCAAAACTATCATTAATACCAACTTGTTCACCTGGTACCGGATTGTTTTTCATCAAAACTTCAAATATTGCTGAGCCCATACCCCCAGCCATTTGATGTTCCTCGGCCGTCACAATCGCACCAGTTTTTTTAATTGAAGTAAGGATTGTTTCTTCATCAAGTGGTTTAATTGTATGAAGATTAACAACTTCCGCTGAAATTCCATCTTTAGCAAGTTCCTCGGCTGCGTCTAAAGCCTCGGCCACCATTGGGCCACAAGCCACAATCGTCACATCAGCTCCCTCTTTAATTACATAGGCTTTTCCAACCTCAAAAGGAGTGCTTTCGCTAGTCACAACTGGAGTTTTTTCGCGTCCAAAACGTACGTAAACCGGGCCTTTGATTTTGGCGGCTGCTAAGACTGCTTTTCGTGTTTCAAAATAATCAGCGGGCACAATTACCGTCATATTTGGCAAAACTCGCATAATAGCAATTTCTTCTAAGGCTTGATGAGTTGCCCCATCCGGCCCTACCGAAATCCCACCATGCGCTCCACCAAACTTAACATTTAATTCGCCGTAACAAATACTAGTTCGAATTTGTTCCCAAGCTCGCCCAGAAAGAAAAACACCGTAAGTAGCCACAAATGGAGTTAGTCCAGTTAAAGACAAACCACCAGCCACATTCACCATATTTTGTTCGGCAATTCCCAGATCAAAAAATCGTTTTGGGAATTTTTCACCAAACTGACAAGTTAGGGTAGATTTTGCAAGATCAGCGTCCAACACAACCACACTTGGATCTTGTTCCCCAAGTTCAATGAGTGCGTCCGCCCAACCCTGCCTACTTAGCATTAATTCTTTGGTCATTGTGCAGGGGTTAAAGAATCTTCTCGTTTTTTAAGCTCATCAAGCGCGAGTCCTAAATGTTCGCGATCTGGCGCTTTTCCATGCCAACCCGCCACATTTTCCATATAAGAAATGCCTTTACCTTTTATAGTATGAGCAATAATCACTTTTGGACGGCCTTCTAAGGTCGCGGCTTTATCCAAAGCTTCTCGAACTTGATCAAAATCATGGCCATCTTCAATAACTAACGTGTGCCAGTTAAAGCTCTTAAATTTTTCGTCCAAAGGATGAACTCCCATTACATCTTCACAATGCCCATCAATCTGTAATTTATTGTAATCAACCAGTAAGTTAGGTTGTCGAGTCTAAAGTGGGCCGCAGACATAATTGCTTCCCAACTTTGACCTTCTTGAAGATCTCCTTCGCTGGACAAAGCCCACACGCGATTTGGTTTGTTTTGAGTCTTTAATCCCAAAGCAACACCAGTGGCAATCGACAAGTTTTGACCAAGCGACCCCCCAGACATTTCCAATCCTAATGGATGAAAACGGGAAGGGTGCCCTTGCAAATCCGACCCCAGCTTTCTAAAAGTTAGCAAAGTTTTTGGGTCAAAATAACCAACTCGCGCCAAAATTGAATAAATCGCTGGCGTAATATGACATTTACAGAAAATCATGTAATCACGATCTTTCCATTTGGGGTTAGACGGGTCGTGCTTTATATATTCATTATAAAGCGTAACCAAAAGCTCGACTGAAGAAAGGGATCCACCTGGATGTCCCGAACCAGCCGCGTTTACCATCTCAACAATGTCCCGGCGCATCTGGATCGCCTTTCTTAGGCGCTCCTTAGGCGTCAGGTTTTTAGGGTACGTCATGGGTTAGTTTTTTTAAAGCATCCGCATTTTAAAGGTTCTTCCCTGTTGGGTCAAATTTATGTTAAAATTTAAATAATCTAACTTAAAACCCCCATGAAAAAAATCATTGTTCCAGTTATTGCATTTTCTCTGTTAATCATTGGCTGTACATCAGCCCCAGACACCATTGATTTAGAAGTTACAGTTGAAAGTTGGAGTTTTGAATATAGTGGCCCAGATTACGAAGATTCAGTTCCCGAAATCGATACTTATAACTTTACTGTTTCTAAAGGCGAAGAATTCGAAGCCCCTTATATGCTTGGGGGTTGGAGTGATGACAAATTATTCAAGGTCGAGAAAATTATTGACGAAGCTAGTGTCAAACTTTCATTTCTTCCCGATAATATTGTTGTAGAAGGGGAGGAAATCACTCAAGAATCAACTCAAAATCCCATTACCATAACTACCGAACCAACTTGCTTTGTAACCCGTGCTATGGACTCTGGCGATGATATTTGCGTAAGGGTTATTTCTGGAACATAGCTCGAATTTTCTTTCCAACAATTTCAATGGGGTGCTTTCCCTCTTTTTTGCGTAACTCGGGGAGTGATTTCATATTATTTTCTTCACGCTCGCGAATCCATTCCTTAGCAAAAGTGCCATCTTCAACTTCGCGTAATATTTCACGCATGGCCTCCTTAGTTTCCGGAGTAATAATTCGCTTTCCACGGGTGTGACCGCCGTATTCAGCAGTATTCGAGACAATTTCCCACATGCGTTCCAGCCCACCTTCCTGAACTAAATCAATAATCAATTTCATCTCGTGCAAGCACTCAAAATAGGCGAGTTCTGGCGGATAACCAGCTTCAATCAGAACTTCGAATCCAGTTTTCATTAATTCTGTTACGCCACCACAAAGAACCGCTTGTTCTCCAAACAAATCTTCGTAGGTTTCTTGTTTAAAAGTGCATTCTAGGACACCAGCCTTGGTAAAATGCATAGCTTTGGCCATGGCTAGGGCAATTTGCAGAGCATCATTATTTTCCGTGTCTTTTTCAACCGCGATTAGTGCCGGTACCCCAAACCCTTCCTTATAAACCTTGTATTCTTCGGTTCCGGGGGACTTAGGCGCTACCATAATCACACCAACACCTTCTGGCGCCATAATTTGACCATAAACAATACAAAATCCATGTGAAAAACTCAAAATTTTACCTGGTGTAAGATGTGGCTCAATATCCTTCAAATAAACCTCTTTTTGGTATTCGTCGGGGATTAGGATGTGAATGATGTCAGCCTCTGCCGACGCTTTTGCGATTGACGCGCGCGCCAAACCATCTTTTTCGACCGCATCCCAAGACGCGCCATTTTCACGCACTCCAACCACTACATCTAAACCTGATTCATGCATCATCATGGCTTGAGCTTTTCCTTGCGCCCCATAGCCAATCACTGCAATTTTTTTACCTTTTAATATTGCGGTATCCGCATCATCATCGTGGTACATTTTTACTTCAGACATTATTAAATTTGTTAAGAAATCTAAAAGGCAGCTTAGCAAAATCTGTGCCCGGGCACAAACCTAGTAAACCTCCTTCAAATAGCATCCTTCACAAAACACCTGCTCTGATCGATTAGGAGCATAACTCGAAGTAACTAAAGTTGAACACTTTGAACACGGCCTGGACCATGATTTCCTTGGCAAACGCTCAGCCATGCGTAAATTATTCCGAGTTTCTGGCGCAAAGTGTGGCACTGGCACTCTCATTCGGCGGTAAAATTTAAGTTCTTGCGGCACCAATCGGTATGGTCGCCCCGTTTTCTCGCAAACCAACGTTTCCTCGAGCAAGTTATCAGTAATATCATCATTTGAATCTGGGATTTGCGGGCCACTCCCAATTTCATAACGCTCTTCGTCGTGCCATTTAAGGCCGCGTTTTACGCACTCGTTTTTATTCAGCGGAAATAAATCCTG
>JABJMC010000036.1 GCA_018659585.1 Candidatus Peregrinibacteria bacterium | reverse complement strand
CTTATTTAAAACGCCTTGCCTACGAAGAAGACTGGTTTGATTACGATTCAGATTCTTGTCAGTATTTTTACAAAATGAAAGCTGACGAATCTTATCCCATGACGACCGAAGATTTTGATTCCGAAGAAATCCAAGCAGCGCTTTTGGAAATTTTGGAAGACGAGGACGAAGTTACAGCTTTAGTCGATGCTGTAATTAGTCACGTTAATGACAGCGGACAAGAAGCGCGTCAAATTTGTAGTGGCCGCAATAGTGTGTTTGTGATTTTTTCTGAAAGTCATACCGCTGCCACTCTTACTGCTTGGGATGATGAAGCTTTAACTTTAGAAGAGATTGAAACCTTTGAAGGATTAATAGATTTAAGTTATAGGTTTGAAGTTGATGCCTTTGATAGTAAATCCGTAATGATGACTGGTTACGGTGATGCAGGGCATATTTCTTGGAATTTTTACTTAGTTTATAAAAACAACAGCATTGCAAAAGTAGAAAGTTGTGCGGGGAATTCTTCTAGTAGCGGAGAACGCGGCGAATATCACGATCAATTCACTTTTGAATGTGAGTTGGAATACACCGGATAAGAAATTCGGATTCGTCCTTCTAAATCATTACGCAAAACTTGAATATTCAGAGACTCTAGCCTAGCTAGAGTCTCTTTGTGAGGGTGAGCAAATTGGTTATCTGCGCCGCACTGAATCACCACGGTTTCTGGCGAAACCGCTGCCAAAAAACCAGCACCCGTGGCAGTGCGGCTCCCGTGGTGCCCAGCCTTCAGCACTTCAGCCTTCAAGTCCACACCAGTGACCAGCAACTCCTTCTCCACTTCATGTTCCGCATCTCCAGTCAAAACCACATCAAAATCTTCCCACGAAACGCGCAGAACAATAGAGCTGTTATTAATGTTTTTAAATTCCTGCCCTAGCACAGATTCAAAAGGATACAAAACATCAAAAAACACCTCTCCAAACCTGAAGTCAGCCTCGCTCTGTGCAATCCAAAGAGGGATATTTTGCAGTCTGATTTCCGCTAGAAAAGCATCATAAACAGGGTTTTCATAAGCCGCCCCAGTTAACAACACGGCCCCAACTTCATAACGCTGCAAAACCGGCACCAATCCCATCACATGATCCGCGTGTGGATGCGTCAAAACCAACACTTCAATTTTGCGATCCAAAAAAGGCATAACTTCTGCCAGTTCTTCCAAAACAATTTGTTCTGGTCCACCATCTATCAAAACTTGCTCCCCGCTCGGCACGGTCACCAAAATCGCGTCCCCTTGTCCCACATCCAAAAAATCCACCCATAATTCTCCGTGCGGCACCCGTGAAAAGTGAAAAATCACCAAAACTCCGAAAATGAACGCTCCAGGAACCCAAATTTTAAAAAAGCATTTCATTCCTTCCCTATAGCATACTGAAATGAACAAAAGATGAATAAAAAATGAACCGCCAGTTTATTCTAACCTTGACATAAACCTGAAAATCACTAAAATTGCTAACCTAAACTAAATTTAAACTCAAATGGTAGGAAGGCCTCCAGAAGATTCAGGCACTACCACCCCACTAGACACAGCCGAAGAACAAGCTGCTTATGAAGCGGTAATTAACTGCCTATTAGGAGAAAGAAAAATCCCAGGTGCGCCTGCGGCTGTTGTAGAAATGAGAAACATCATAGCAGTGCAAATTCTAGGCGGAGAAGGAGAGTGGGTTAGAAATAATCAACTCGAAAGAGAACCTTCCCGACAATTTAAGGAAAAAAAAGAGAGTACTATTCAGGTATATATAAGTAAAGCTTTCCGAGGGTTAAGGGAGTCTTCTTTAAACCCGGCCTTAGATATAAATCCCCCTACAGGATCTCTAACCAACAGAGGGCATCCTGTTGCCAAGATTGAAAGCGCTCGTGTAAATCCAAGATTATTAGAGTTTTTGGGTGATGAGGAAGCTATAAAAGCCTCTATACATCCTGACTTGCATCAGGTTTTAGATCGAATTTTGACAAGATTAAAAGACGCCTTAGGTGCTCAAAAACCGGTTTCAGAGCAACCTTTACAGGGTGATGAAATTGATGTTTACGGGGAAACAATGGCACTAAAAATAGCTGCCAACCGAGCTCACTGGGAAAGAATTAGTGGGATGCGTCGCGAATTTCAAGATTTAAGCCCCCAAATAAGGCACAGATTATGTTACAACTACTTAGTAGGTAAAATGACTGGGAAGTATGCTTCCACTTCACTAAAAATGGCGCTATCTCTAAGCCAGCTTTTAGCTAGGGACAGTGCTGATTTAACAACGGAAGAGCTACTTGAAGTATTTAAGGAATCAAGAGAAAAGGAAAAGAAACTAAAAAAAAGCATATTAAAAACGCGTTACTTTAAAAT
>JABJMC010000001.1 GCA_018659585.1 Candidatus Peregrinibacteria bacterium | reverse complement strand
GGAGGCGAGCGGAAACGCACCAATTGAATTACCACGCTCTACGAGCGTAAAATTGAGTTCAGAGCCACCACGCACGCAGAGCGTGCATCAGTCGGGGTTCTGTTCAAAAAAAGTTAGAATTTCAACCAAAAGGTACCGCCATTTTGTTAAACTAAAAACCAATAGGGATTCGAAGTTTATACCCCCTTGCGGGGTGAATCCCTCTCTCTCCGCCATCGACGAGGGTATTTTTGTGTTGCTTATGGAGAGTGATCTTTACTCTGCCGTCAGAGCAACAGAGAGAAGGAATTGAATGAGTTCATCACGAGTAACTTCTGTACTAGGCATCCAAGGCGCATCCAAATCTGCAGGGGCTTCTTGGTCGCTTTCTATTTGAAAAACAATTTCTCTCTCATAATCATCCAAGAAAACTAGGGCGTAGCAGGCATAAGCCCCTCCACAGGCTACCTGATAGACTTTTGCCTCGTATTGCTGTGCAAGAGGCTCTTGATTTTCACCGTAAGTAGTCCCTTCGGTCATGGTTATTTTAAGCTGCACATTATATTCAGGATCTGGAACGCTGATGTAAGCAAATTTCACTCCTTCGCTACTTTGCATAGCTTGTGATTCACTCCAGCCTTTAGGCAGGTAAAAACTTAGATCTCCAAAACTAAGCCACATATCGTCGTAACTGCGATCTTCTTCCGCAATCGCTTCTTCAACATCCTCTGCCATCGCCTCTGTCGCCTCTGTCGCCTCTGTCGCCTCTTCTGTTTCTTGCATGGATTCCATTTCTTCGCGCAAAGAGCTTATCTCCCCTTTAGCCCAAAAATAGCTCGCCCCGCCAACAACAAGGGCAGTTAGAATAATTGAAAGTAAAACTGATGTACTTTTGCTCATGAAAATAATTGTTAAAATTAAATAAGCTTTACCAAATCTCAAACGTCCTTAACATATGATCAATTTCTGTTTGATAAAGGTCGACTTTATCAGCTTCATAGGTATATGTGACCACGTAAGCAGTCCCATAATCATCTAAAGCAAATGTAGACAAAATACGAGTGTCAAAATCACCCATGGCATATTTACCCAAAATATATTGAGCCTCGTCTGATCCAAGATAAGTGTCACCCGTATCCACCACTTCATAGCCAGGTAAGGCTAGTTCGATTTGCCCCAAAGAAGAATCTCGGTATTCATCCAAGGTTAAATCACCATACCAAGAAACATCTTCGGTCGTAATATTCACATTTTCCGAAAAATAATCCAAAGCATCTTCATAAGGGCTTAAAAATGTCGCCGCCACAATGGAATCATCAACATCAACTTCCCAAGCTGTTGGGTAGTCAGTTTCAAAGAAATACTCTAAATCAGAAAAATGTGAAAATCCGGTTGTCCCAGACTCTTCCAAAAGATAAGAATCTCGATCCCCGTAAGTGTAATCATCTTCATAATCGTAGTCATAATCATCATAGTCATAATCATAGTCGTCATAATCAAAATCATCTCCAAAGTCATCTAAAAATTGTAGTAATTCTTCTAATTCTTTTTCATTCTGCTTCTGATTCCAGTAAGCAAAACCACCAACCGCAATCAAAACCACTAATACAATGGCAATAATTGTATTTCTTGAACCAAGCGGAGACTTGCCAGAAGTTGGTTGATTTGAAGGAGGAGTTGGCGCAGCTGAAGTAGGAGGTGGGGTTTGTGGGGTAGAATCTTGTGGAGGAGTGAATCCCGGAGTTTCGCCATCCATAAAAGAGGAGGTTAAATTAATTTATTTTAGTGTAGATGAGATCTCCCTTTTGCGCCACTAAAACTGTATACTTATACTTGCTATGAAAATACTAAAAATTCTTCAAAAATACGCCTCTTCCGCCATTATTATAGCTATGGTTATTGGCCTACTTTTACCCCAGGCAAGCCTAATCACCAATAATTATGTATTGCACGCTCTGGTTGGAATCATGTTAATTACTTTTCTCAACATCAATCCCGAGGCCATTACTAAAGAATTCAAAAACCCTCTTTTTTTGATTTACATCTTAGTTGCTTACGTAATCGTGATTCCAGTTGCGCTCTTTTTTGTAATGAAATTTTTAACCCCTGAGCTCTGTTTAGGATTTTTACTCTACGCTTCTCTCCCGCCAGCCGTTGCTTCCCCAGCCCTAACAAATATTGTTAAAGGAAATTCCGCACTAAGCTTAACCATCATGGTGCTCATTAACATGATTATTCCTTTTAGTATGATCGGACTTTTTAGCTTACTCACCAACGCTAATATTGAGCTAGATATATTAGGGATGTTTCGCACCTTAATTTTAGTAGTTTTTGTTCCACTTTTAGTTGCCCAAATTTTACGAACTTATACTCCAAAAATTGTTACCAAATTAAAACCTTCACTAGGAGGCTTAAGCGTTCTTTGTATTTTATTTGTAGGCTATACCGTCATTGGCTATCAATCGAAACAAATTCTCGAAAACCCAATCATATTACTTAAATATCTAGCCTATCTTTATGTGATTTTCTTTGTGCTTTATTTAGTTGGATATTTTATTGCCCCCTGGCGTCCAAAAAAAGACCGCATCGGCCTTGCCGTCACCAAAACCTATCCCAACGCCGGCTTGGGAATTGTCTTAGCTTTCAAATTCTTTACTCCTGAAATTGCCCTTCTGCTTGTAATATCCGAAATCCCTTGGGGAACAACCATCGGATTCTTTAAATGGTTAAATAAACATTTAAGCTAATCCTGCTTTTGAACCCGATCCATCATTTGCCATAGCCCTGCTAATTGGTAAGCAACTTTCTCAATATCTTCAGGGACCGTATACAAATTAACATCATTCCAATCAAGGGGCTCTTTATTCGGCATCATATTTGGCAAATCATCACGGCCAGCCAATCGTGGATCAGCCTGCACTAAATAAGCTGGGCTTGGATTTAATTGCACCCATGACACCCCATTTTCGATCCAGCCATACAATGCTTGTCGAATATTAAATTTATCTGACGCGGACTGCACATGATCTCTTTCTCCAGCCAAAACCATTGCCTCTAAATCTGGCATTTTTTCTAAAATCTCATCATATAAATAAACTGATTCGCGAATATCCCAATACGCGATCGCTTCTTTTACAGTCGCAATATCTTCTGGCCAATCATCACCAAAAACATTCTGTTCAGCCAAACCTTTAGTCACCGCGCGCGAATAATATCTCCTCTCCGTCACCATTTACATCCGGACTTTCTACATCACCTTCCATCAAAATCGTATTATACTTACCATCACCATTCCCATCATGAAAAACCTGATAATACTCTTGTGTTGAATCGTAAGTTAAATCACTAAAATCAACCTCAAATTCATACTGATCAAACCCTTCATATCGCGGATTAAAATACTCACCCTGCCGCAAGGACGGCTTCATCCAAACTCGCCCAAAATCACGCGCTGCCAACTGGCTTGAAACTGGTGTTTCCCACTGCACCAAATAACGCAAATGGCCATTTAATTCTTCTCCAAACATGGCTGCCACCGCTGCTATCGTATTTCCACCATTCGAAACTCCAATCAACCCAATGTTATCACTCAAAACAGGGTAAGATGCATAATCATAAATAAATTTCCCTTCCGAGTCCGAGAGTTCCCCCGCAGTAAACAAAACCACATCCCGAAAAGCCCTTAAATCTGTTTTTCCGCGCCAATCATACACTCCATCCGAGCTTAACCCCGACCACTCATCTTCTCCTCCTGGATAAATAAAAGTTGCCATCACAAAATCCAATGGCAAATTCTTTAAATCATGATCAATCCCCTTCACCTCAAATCCTCCTCCACCCCAAACCACAGCTGGAGCTCCATCTGGATACCGCGATTCATCTGATAAATAAAGTCGAACTGCCAAAGTTCCATCTGCACTCCCAGTACTTTCTGAAGGCAACCTTAAATCAACCACTCCCTCCTGTTCTGTTTGCACAATCTCAATCTCATTTAGAATCACTTCATCTGGCGTCACTTCTACTAATTCGTCTTCCTTCAAAAACTGATTCAAAAAATAGAGCCCCCCTAAGAATCCTAGCGCTCCAAAAACAATCAAAAATTTTGCAATTAACAATGTTTTGCGGGGTTTCATGTTAAGGATTATACTCCAATCTTGCAGGATTTCTTATTAAAAGCTATATTTCCTAGCCAATATTCTTAACCATTTACTTAAAATGACCGGATTCTCTATCGATCAGTGCCGCGAGGCGCTGCTAGCCGAACAAGAATCCACCCCCGAAGACCTTCGTCCGCTCCTAACCCAGGAAATCAACGAACTCACCACCACTTTTCACGCCCACCTACAAGCCTCGACCGAATTTGACTCTGATATCGACATCCAAGAATACGCTCAAATGAAAATTAAAAAATGGACCCAAGAAAAACTTCGCGCTCTCACCTATGACCGTTACTGTGAACTTATGGAAACACAAGGTTTCGATCCTATAAGTCTCATGAAATTTAGCAAGCCATCTCGCGGGGCACGCATCTCTACCATTACCGACAACTCTCCTTCTAAACGTTTCCAAATGCTAGAACAAAAACAATTTGCAGTTGGGGATACTGTTAAAATAGGAGAAAAAGGTGGAGGCCAAATAATCAAAATCAATCCAGGCGTATCACTTACTGTGCAAACCTCCGATGGTCCCCGCACTTTTAAGGCTCTCGATTATATTCAAAAAATTGAGGTATAATCAATACATCCTAACCCTCTCATTATGCTTTGGCTCATCATTGCCTTCATCTTTCCCATTCCAATTTTTCACCTCTGGCTGCACGGCCTACTTCCTTTTTGGCGCAAATTTCCATTTATTTATTACGTTGTTGTAGGCGCTATTTGGATTTGCTCGTTTCTGTTTTTTAGAGAAATCATTCCTGCTTCACCACAACTTTTTGAGCCCAATAGAGTCACAATTCACTTAGGTGATTCTATGGTTTTCTTAGGATTTTTAGCCGCCCTTGGCAGCCTCATCACCATTGGTCCCAAACGATTTTTTATGTACGCGGTTTTGCGCCCCGAAAAAGTTAAACAAAAACGCATTACAAAATGGGTTTTCAAAAACTGCCCTCATCCTGCTTACAATGGTTACATTTTTGCAACCTTTGGTGCCTTAATTTACACCGGCAACGCGGTGGTCGCCCTAGTGTTCATTTTTCTACTCACAACAACCCCTATTGTCATGTGGTTAGAGAGTAACGAATTGGACGAACGCGTAAAAGGTCGATAGAATCTTATTTGCTATGGAACCAATTAAAAACAAGAAGGCTTTTTTCGACTACGAAATTGTTGATAAATTCGAGGCCGGCCTCGTTCTTCACGGTTACGAAGTTAAGTCTATTCGGGCGAAAAAAATTCAACTCAAAGGAGGGTTTGTTTCCGTAAAAAACAATGAAGTTTGGCTAGAAAACGTTCAAATATCTCCTTACCAGCCCGCTAATCAACCGCAAGATAATGGCAAACGCAAGCGAAAACTCTTGCTAAACCGCCGAGAAATAGATAAAATCATTTCCTTTTCGGATAATCCCGGAATTTCCATTGTCCCGCTTAAAATTTTTACTTCTCACGGCAAAATCAAACTCCAAATTGGAATCGGCCGCGGCAAGAAAAAACATGACAAACGCGAAACTATCAAAAAGCGCGAAATGGACCGAGATCTCCAGCAAAGGTTTAAAACTCGTTAACACCTTCTCATGAATATGGAAAAAGTTCACAAAAAGCTTATTAAAGGTCTTCGTGATTATTTTCAAAAATACGATCTTCGTAAGGCTGTGGTTGGGTTAAGTGGCGGCATTGATTCCGCTCTTACTTTTAAACTTGCTGTTGATGCTCTTGGCTCAGCTAATGTTTTTGCCTTAATCTTGCCGGAACTAGGAATTACCAAAGACGAAAACATTAAACACGCCAAAGCTTTGACTGATTTTTTCAAAGTTAAAAGTTACTATCAACCTATCAATGCTCTTTCCGTAGATTTTAACATCGCGCCTTGGAAGCCAAATCGCTTAGCTCAAATGAATACTAAAGCTCGCATTCGGGCTGCCCTTCTCTACAGTTTTGCTAATAGCAATAATGCCTTGGTTCTTGGCACTTCAAACAAAAGTGAAATTCTACTTGGATATGGCACTAAATACGGTGATTTAGCCGCTGACATTGAGGTTCTTGGAAATCTCTATAAAACCGAGGTTTACGCCTTAGCTGAATACCTCCATCTTCCAGACGAAATTATTCAAAAAATGCCTACCGCCGAATTAGAAGAAGGACAAACTGATGAAAACGATCTTGGTGCCAATTACCGCGCCCTCGACGGAATTCTTCAAATGCTCGAAGAAAAAACTCGTATGCCAATAATTGTAAAAGCTGGTTATCCGGAGGCAATGGTTAAAAAAGTTCAAAAAATGATTACCAAAAATCAGCACAAACGCGAAATGCCGCCTGTGCTTGAGGTATAATAAAACCATGACCAACACCTCTCTATTTATCGGCCGCTTCCAACCTTTTCACAAGGGACATTTAAGTGTGGCTTTAGCAGCTTTAAAAAAATGCGATTTTCTAATAATTGGCATTGGCAGCGCCGAAAACCATCACGAAAAAGACAATCCTTTTACGGCTCGAGAACGTTGGGAAATGATAACCAACACCTTAGACGAGCAAGATATTTCGCGCGATCACTACACTATTATTCCGGTCCGCAATATTAATAATTACGATCTGTGGGTTGAGCACGTCGCCCGTTTAGTACCCCCTTTCCAATCTGTTTACACCGGCTCCCCCATTGTAAAAAAACTTTTCAAAAACCATGATCAATTCGAAGTTCTTGATGTTGATTTTATAGAAAAATCTAGAGGGACTAAGGTTCGTGAACAATTAAAAACCAATGGCGATTGGGAAAGCCTTGTGCCAACCGCTGTTGCTGAGTATCTTAAAAACATCAGCGGGCCTGCCCGCCTTCAAAAAATTTCCTAAAAGTTCAAACATGCCTGTAAACCCTCTCATTTTTCGCGCTTATGACATCCGTGGGATCGCTCACAAACCAAAATCTGATCACCCAGTCGACCTAAATCCCGAAACCGCTGAAATTATTGGCAAAGGGATTGGAACCTATCTCCTTTCACACAGTGGTTCCGAAATCGTAGTTGGTGGTGACAATCGCTTAAGCACCCCCGAAATCAAAGATGCTTTTATCAAAGGGATGCTCTCTACTGGTTGCAACGTCACTGACATTGATTTAGCTAGTAGTCCGTTACTCTATTACGCTACTTGCAAACTCAAAATGGACGGTGGAATTAACATCACCGCTAGTCACAACCCCAAAGAATACAATGGCATCAAAGTCGTTGGCAAAATGGCCCATGCTATCTGCGGCGACGAACTTCAAATGGTCCTAAATATTATCGAAGAAGAATCTTTTACAAAAGGCAAAGGAGCGCTCACTAAACGCGATGATCTTTTTGATCTCTATCTTGCTGACATGAAAGAAAAAATCCAAATTGATCGCCCTCTTAAAATTGCAGTTGACTCCGGCAATGGAATTGCTGGTAAATTTGCACCTGATCTATTCCGAGCTTTTGGTTGTGAAGTTAAAGAGCTTTTTTGTGAATTAGACGGAAATTTTCCTAACCACGAAGCCAACCCCGAAGAAGAAGAAAACCTAACTGAACTAATTGAAGTCATGAAAACTGGTGAATACGACATTGGAATTGGCTTTGATGGTGACGGTGATCGCATTGGCCTAATTGATGAAAAAGGCAATCATTACGCGGCTGACCTTCATCTCTTGCTACTCGCCGAAGATTTACTTAATCGTCATCCTGGAGCTACGATTGTTTTTGATGTCAAAGCTTCTCAAATTGTCCCAGAATTAATAAAAAAACACGGTGGAATCCCAGTGATGGCCAAAACCGGTCACTCTTTTATTGAAAAAACCATGCAAGAAAAAGGCGCTCTTCTCGCCGGTGAAGTTAGTGGACATCTTTTCTTTGGTGAAGACTATTACGGATTTGACGATGCTTTTATGGCTGCTCTTCGCACTATGGCTTTACTTAGCCGTGACACCAAAAAGTTATCCGAATATTTTGATGAATTACCCAAAACTTGTGCTACCCCCGAAATCAAAGTTCCTTGTCCTGACGAACACAAATTTCGTATTGTAAACGAACTTCGTGACCACTTTGTTGATAATTATGACTGCATTACTATCGACGGCGTACGCATGCTTTTTGATCACGAAACTTGGGGAATTATTCGCTGTTCCAACACTACTCCAAACCTTACTATGCGCTTTGAGTCGCAAGACAAAGAAAGGCTCCACAACGCTGTAAAAGTAATGGCCGAGGAATTAAAAAAACACCCCGAAGTGGACATGTCATGGTATGATTCATTCAAATGAAGCTTTTTGCCTTTTTGATCATTATCGGACTTATTCTAGGGTTAGCCATAACTGGCGCCTTAGCTGTTATGCAAGCTAGCCGTTTTCGCTATTTAAATAAGTTAAGCCATTTCGCTACCTGGATTTATATTGTGATTTCCACGCTTTTAGCTTTAGCGATTATTATCGCTTTTTTTACAATTGATTTTGCTTAGGATTTTTTATTAATTCCTCACAAATACCGGCAAGGTTGAGCTTGGTGCTTGGTATTCAATGTAGAATGGGGTGTTATTTGCAGTTTCAATATCACCATCAAATTCTAGGATTTCTTCGTGTACTCGAGCAGTATCTTCACATTCTTCCATATCTCCATAATCTAGTTCGCCATCAACATAACCCTCGTTTCCGTCTCCATCCGAATCATAAGGCGTGCCGTCTTCATTAGTTTGCTGCCAACACAACACAAACTCACGGAAATTCGCAAAACTACTATCTTGCGCTAACAAAACATCACTGGTTGAACTACCATCAGGCAAATAAAGATTTGTAAGGTCATCTGCGCCATTAAACGTTCCATCGGAAATAACTGAACCCCTAAGACCAGTTTGATTATTCAAAGTTTCCAAACGAGTATTAGAATCCCAACCAGGCAAGGCATTTGCATTTCCTAAATAATCCGGTCGAGTTAAATTATCCCGATCGCCATCATAAGAATAAAAACCACCATCCGCATAAATATTAGCAATCAATCCTGTTACATCCGGAGCAATATAAATATTTCCATTTTCTCCATCTGAATCAGCCAAAGCAATTAATCCAACTGCTTCACCTACCAAATCACTATCAATAAAAATATTTCCACCCTTAGTTGCAATTGTTACCTCTGAAGGCACACTACTTACATCAATCACCACATCGCCTTCAAAATAAAGCAATGCACCGCCCATCAAAGACGAACCTCGATCCTCTGACATTGCTCCCGAAATCGTGGCCACAGAACTTCCTGGATTCACACCCTTAGTAAGCTCTGTTAAACGTTGGTAAATTTGCTGACCAACTACGCCTGGATCAATTTCGCTTCCTACCACTTCAATCTCAGTATCTACTAAATTATCCGCGGTAGTACTAGTTACTGACCCCGAAATTTCCACTTCTTGTTTGGTGTCATAAGCTGGCACATTGTATCCAATTCCTCCGGCTGAAAGCGGCATAAAATTAGAATAATAACTAACTGTAAAGGTCTCCCCAACAGGAGTGTAAGAGATATATGTGTCATAAATTGGATTAATATCTGCCCCAGCGCCAATAGTGGCAAACAAGCAGTTATTACTTTCATCAGACTCTTCAATTATTCCCATATAATCAATACAAGCTTGAATCGAATGATCCCCTTCAGTTAAAGTTTCTGGTCTAATTTCGGAAACACCATTAACGTCCATAAAAGACTGGTCAGCTAAGGAAGACCAACTATAAGTCCAAGGAGAATCACCATCCACCCAAATATAAGTTTTACCACTGGTATCAGTCATGGCTCCTTCGCCTAAATTCATTTGTTCCACTGCTAATTGATTATCGTCATCATCCCGATAAATCCGACTAATAATTGCATCCGGATAGAGTTGTTCGGCCTCAATTGTGGTTTCGTAACAGTTATTATCTTCATTTGTTTCAGTTACATTATCACTTGGATCAACGCAGGCCTCTAATTCGTAAGTAACTTCTTCATCAAGAACTTCTGGCCGAATTTCGGCACTTCCTAATGCTTCCAAAAAGCCTTGGTCAGTCAAAGAGTCATAACTATAATTCCATTCCAAAACTCCATCAATATAAATTTTTATTCTGGGATCATACTCAGTAGTCACCACTTCTGCGTCCTCCAAATTTTCTACTACTACCACTAATTCAGCGTTAGCAGCATCACGATAAATATTTGAAATTGTTAAATCTGGGTTACTGACTTCTATGGGAGTAAAATCGAGATCCATTTCTCTTAGCCCATCATCAAAGGCAGCCGCTTCTACTTCTTGCGGCGCAAAATCAAACAGATCAATCACTCTTGCAAACAATGATTTCACAGAAAAAGTAGCGGCTTGCGCAGCATAATAACCATTTTCATTCACTAACATTGTCTTACGAATAACAGATCCTGTTGATCCATTCCCAAGCCCCGCAGTTCGATCAGCATCATCAACTGGAACATAATAACCAGTCGCCTCAAAAGCATCTGTTACCACACTGTTAACTGTAGACATGCTGGCCACTGTATAAGTTGTACTAGTCTGAGCATCATCATCAGCTGGAACGTAATTACTGTCTTCGTTTGTATCAAAAACATGATAATAAGCATCTGAATAAAGTGTAGATGTCACTGTGAATGATGTTTCTTGAAAATCGGCTGTTTCACTCCACATAGCTAAAATCCCAGCAAATTCCACTTCTGTATCTGGCACTTCAGAAATTGAATAAATAATTCCATCATCTGTTAATTGTCCTAAATTTGTAATTTCAATGGCCGGCGCAAACTTAAGATCAACTTGATCATCAGTCAGCCCCCAAAGTGGCGCCACCAAACCTTCTTCTACCTCTATAAATTCTACTTCGTCTGGACCGGTCACTGTAATATCAATCGAATCAATCACAGCGGTATTTGCATTATCAACTCGGGTATAACCCCACGAATCTTCCGTATCATGATCAAAGTAAAAATCAATACTTCCGTCCATATCTTCGTCATATCCATTTACATTTGACGTTGGCGCCCAAGAAGCAATCTCCACACTAAAAACATCTTCATACTCATCATAATCAACATCTCCTATAAAAACTGCGTCATCTTCTCCTTCTGGCCTATTAACTTGATCATAATAAACTCCTGATCCTTCGGTAAAATTCACATCAATTGCCACTTCATATTCATCGGTTAGTCGTTCACCAGTATCAATGTCTACTAAGCGAACTTCCAAAGTATAATACTCATCTCCATCACCACCATTAGCTAGCGGCACTCGGTCAAAACCACCCTGGCCATATTTAGTAGATTCAGTTGGATCTGGAGTAAGAGTTACTACCGGTTGAACATAAACTGTTTCCACTTCCCCGGCCGAACAAACATCATCAATCCATAACTCTTGGCCACCCACAGCAAACGAACTAATTATCCCTTCTATTGTTAGTGAGCCTTCATCATTCCCAAGGCCATTAACCACCGAAACATCTACGCCTCCTATCTCTGTTCCGTCAATATCTTCAAAATTTTCAAAATTCTGAAATTCATCATTAATTTCAATATTAAGATTCCCGCCATATTCACCAAAATTCATACTTAAGCCAGATATTGAGGTCCCAAAATCAAAGCCTAAATTAATATTATTAACCTCTACTTCTTGACCGCTACCTCCGGCAGCTTCGCCATCTTCTACTTCTGTAAATCCATCAGATGTCCAATCATCATTATTCCATTGAAACTCCAACGCTTCAACTGAAACATCAGAGGTTTCAAACGTATCTCCAACATTGTATTCATCGTTTAAAGTCAAAGATTCAAACCCAGCACAACCTTCTACCTCGGCCACTTCTGGCAAATCTTGAATCACGGTGTATTGAGCTTCACTATCATTCCCAAAATCAATCCATCCCAAGGATGGGCTATAACCAAAACCACTAACTTCACCAGTGGCTAAATCTGTATGAACTCGGTCTTTAATATCACATGCTTCCTCCACTCCATCACAAGTCCAATTAAACAAAACCCAACCATAATCAACAATATCACCACGTACAGTTTCGGTCCAAAAAGCTTTTCCTTCCCAATATGCATCTCCGGTATGACCTAATTCTCCACTAAGGTCCATATCCACAGCTGGGACCATACTTCCACAGGTTCGAAGTACTGTACACCAACCAAAATTCAACCAACGATCATTGGCAATCCAAGCATACTGTTGGCCACTTTCTAATTCTCCATCTTCATCAAAAGCTAAAACTTGTGTCCCACGAATAGTTTGTCCTGAAGAACGATATCTATAAATTCTTTCGGTAGTTGAATCTATGTCCCATTCTGCCTTCTCAAAATCCACTCGATAAGCTTCAGTTTTATTATCAACATAATAACTAACTCCTTCCACTATCCCGTAATCCGCTTCGTTAATGTAATAAGCCTGCGAAATAGCAGAGAGTAATAAAACCCCAAGTAGAACGGTAGCTGGCAAGGCTGCCAACCAAAGATATTTTAACTTTTTCATTTTGATTTTGGTTTAAAAACGTTTTTTAATCTATTTATTTTACCTTAAAAACACCTTTTTTGCAACCTTATAATAAGAGAAGAGGGGTATTAATCTTTCTTTAAGCAAACGTCCCGCGAAGCGAGAAGGGTTCTTTGAGGATCATGATCCGAAAAGGTTCCTTCCAGCTTGCGTAAGAAACGGTTAATGTCCCTCCTTCTACTCCTTACACTTCGAACACACTACCTTTTCATCTTTCTCCATCATCAAACTCTTACATTTTTTACATTTCTTATCAACTGGCTTGTTCCACATCGCAAATTTACACTTTGGAAATTTATTACAACCATAAAAAACTCGTGCTCCCTTCCTGGTCCGACGTTCAATTAATTGCCCACCATTACATTCTGGACATTTCACTCCCGAAAACTTCACAATTGATTGCATGTGTTTACATTTTGGATACCCGCTACACCCTAAAAATTCTCCATATCGTCCTTTTTTCACTTCCATTAACTCTCCACATTCCGAACATTTTTTGCCGCCTAATTTCTTCTTTAATTCTGTGAATTCCTTTTCCTCCTCCTCAGTTTCACCAATTGGTTTGGCGTGTTTGCATTCTGGATAATTTGAACAAGACAAAAACTTTCCATACCGCCCTAACTTAATCACCATTTTTGAACCACATTTTTCACAAATTTCATCACTTTCTTCATTAACAACATCCTCTTTTTTAATGGTTTCCATTTTCTCCATCACATTGTCATGAAAAGGCTCATAAAAATCCCCCAAAAACTCCTGCCAATTTTCTTTTCCTTGCGCAATTTGATCTAAATCATCTTCCATTTTAGCGGTAAACCCAACACTTACAATATTCGGAAAATGTTCCACCAAAACATCTGTCACCACATAAGCTGTATCTGTTGGCTTAAGCGTTCCTTCTTCTTTTTCTACATAGCCACGATTCATAACCGTGGTAATTGTTGGCGCATAAGTTGAAGGTCGACCGATCTCTTCAGATTCCAATTTTTTAACCAAGCTCGCCTCTGTATATCGTGGTGGCGGCTGCGTAAAATGTTGCGCTGGGACCACTTCTTTAGCGTGAACTCCCTGTTTTTCTTTTAAAGCTGGAAGTAAATTTTCATCATGCTTAGTTTCGTCATCTGGATTATCAAAACTCTCCACATACACTTTCATAAACCCAGGAAACTTCACTCTTTGGCCGTTTGCTCTAAATAAATATTTCTTATCTTCAGACAAAATATCAATTTTCTCACGATCCATTATGGCTGGAGCCATTTGACTGGCAATTGCCCGTTTCCAAATCAATTTATAAAGCTTTAATTGATCCTTATCTAAGTGTTTTTCTAAATCCTTAGGATGCAAAGTTACATCCACTGGACGAATTGCTTCGTGAGCTTCTTGGGCACCCTTTTTACTCTTATAAACTCGTGGTTTATCTAGGGCATATTCTTTGCCATAGTCTTTGGTAACCATTTTTTTAATAGCTGTTGTTGCTTGCGTTGAGAGATTCATTGAATCAGTACGCATATAAGTAATCAAACCTTGGTGCTCTTTTCCAATATTAACCCCTTCATAAAGTTGCTGCGCTACTACCATGGTTTTTTTAACTGACATCCGTAATTTACGCGCGCCCTCTTGTTGCAAAGTAGAAGTTGTAAAAGGAGGCGCTGGATTGCGCTTGACCTCTTTATGCTCAATTGATTCCACTTGAAAATCTGTCTTTTCTAAGTCTTTCAAAATCTTTTTAGATTCTTTTTCATTCCCAATTTCTACTTTTTTATCATCTTTTTTGTGAAGCTTTGCTGTAAAAGTCTCTTTTTTGTCTTTATCAGGATAAAATTCGCCGGTAATACTCCAATATTCTTCTTTTTCAAAAGCATCTCTCTCGCGCTCCCTATCGACAATTAAACGAACCGCCACACTTTGCACACGTCCCGCAGAAAGTCCGTAACGAATCTTTTTCCATAATAACGGTGACAATTCATAACCAACCAATCGATCCAAAATTCGCCGTGCTTGTTGCGCATCAACTAAATCCACATTCAAAGGTTCTGGGCTCTCAATGGCTTTCATAATTGCCGGCTTTGTAATCTCGTGAAAAACAATTCTATTTGTATTTTCTTTTTTCAATTTAAGAGCTTCTTGTAAGTGCCAACCAATTGCTTCTCCTTCACGATCGCAATCAGTTGCTAGCCATACTTTTGTATCCGCTTTTATAGCTGTTTTTAAATCCTTAATCACCTTTTTCTTATCTGGAGAAACCACATAAGTTGCTTCAAAGTTCTTATCAACATCAATTCCCATTTTAGATTTAGGAAGATCTCGCACGTGCCCCATAGAGGCTTTTACTATGTAATCTTTCCCAAGGAATTTGGAGATTGTCTTGGCTTTCGCCGGAGACTCAACAATGACTAAGTTTTTTGCCATACTATTAATTAAAGGATCCCCTGAAAAATATAGGGTTTTTCTCTTCTTGGCAATAAGGGGCTCGAATTTTCCCACAAATAAGCCATAAATCAACACTTTTCTTTTACGCGCAACCGAAAATCTCTTGCGCTTCAACCTTCCTCCCCTATAATCAAACCCAGTCTTTTATTC
>JABJMC010000035.1 GCA_018659585.1 Candidatus Peregrinibacteria bacterium | reverse complement strand
GAAAGCTAGGACTATAACGAAAAAGCGGTTCTTCCATTTAAAAAATTGTTAAACAATTGGGGTAGCGAATTTTTCTTCGCCAGCTTGTGGCCCGCTATCTTCGTCTGGTTCAGCTGAAGCGTTTTCTTGCCAGGCTTTTAAGGTTTGTTCAACTTCGGATCGCGGGCTGCAATATTTACGACGAGAAGCCGCAATGATTTGCTCAGTGAAATCATTAGTCACAACTGGCACGTCAACTGTGCGTCCAGAAAAAGCATCTTTAATTTCACCATCAACAGACATTTTTAAATATAATTCTCGAACACCAAGATTAATAATATCGCGAACTTCGAATTTTGGAGTGTATTCCTTTTCCAGCATAACAGCGTCTTCGGCGCCAACACGGAAATTAATAATAGAACCAACATTCCCAAATACCGTAGTTTTAACCAGATCAGAAAGCTGTCCCATGTACTGGTGAGCCATGGTTAAATTTAAACGATATTTACGCGCTTCAGACAAAATTTCAGCAAAAGTTTGGGTAGCAAAATATTGAAACTCGTCACAGTAAAGGTAAAAATCTTTTCGTAATTCTTCGGGCGTATCAGAGCGTTGCATGGCGGCTTGTTGGATTTTGGTGACCATCATAGCCCCAATTAATCCACAGTTTTCTTCCCCTAATTTACCTTTGGAAATTTTCATTAAAAGAATCTTTTGGTTATCCATGATGTCGCGAATGTCGATTTTGTTTTCAGCTTGGCCAACAATATTTCTAATCAAATTAGTGGACACAAATTGTCCCACTTTGTTGAGGAGCGGCATAATAGCTTCATTGTCGAATTTTTCGCTCCAGCCAGCAAATTCATTTACCCAGAAATTCTTAATAACCGAATCTTCAATATTTGCCACCACTTTCTGACGATAGTTTTTGTCGGATAGCATTTTGAGAATAGAAAGCACAGTGGTGTTGGGAGTATCGAGAAGAGCGAGTGTCGTATAACGAAGGACGTGCTCTAAACGCGGCGTCCAGTTGGCTCCAAATAATTTTTTGAAAATCTCGACAAAACCAATGGTTACACGAATTCGGTAAGCTGGCTCAACCCCAGCTAACGGGTTAAAAGCAATCGGATAATCCACATCTCCCGGATCAAAAAGAATCACATCATCAATCCGATGTTCGGGAATGTATTTAAGAATATTATCAACTAAGTCTCCGTGTGGATCTAAGACTCCAACTCCTTTCCCAGCTTGAATGTCAGCGTTAATAAGTAGCTCCAACATTTTGGATTTACCAGTACCACTTTTTCCAACCACGTAGAGATGGCGGCGGCGGTCAATTCGTTTAATCCCAAAACGGATGTTCTGGTTGTGGTAATTAGTGGCCGCAAAAACTGATAACTCGTTGGGGGGAACATTACCGTCTTTGGGAAGACTCTCTGGTGGTTCTTTTTTACGAGAAACCACGTGCACAATATGGGGGACGGTGTCTGGTTCTGGGAAGTGATAAAGCGTGGCTAGTTCCTCGGTGGTAAATAACACGCCTCCGTCTAAAGTTCCTTCTTGGTATTTGCGAAGAAAAGCGTTGCGCCCAACTTTTATACCTTTGAGTGAGTTGTAGTCAGTGGTATTGAATTGCTGAAAAGCGCGTTTAACAGATTCGATTTTCATGTCAGCTTCACCTTGGGTTTTGGCGATATAAGCCACTCGAATATTAGTGTTGTAAGAATTTTTATCAGCTTTTTTGTTGAACTCTTCTTTTTCAGAGGCACGAAGCGCGGTTTTTCCTTTTAATTTTAAATAATCACCTAAACGAAAAATATTTTTTAAACTTAAAACACGCATTTTGACGCGACGCTTAAAGTTGAGCTGCCAATTATCTTGCATCGGCTTACCAACTACTTGGATCCAAATTTCCTCACCATCTCCCCCTTTAGAAAGCACGGAAAAAATCCCGGCTAAAGAGTCTCCTTCGAATTGGTGATAATTTTTTATCGGATAAATATCACTGCGTTCCAAAACGATTTCAGCACAAGCAAAACCTTTGTTGGCAGCGTTAAGTTCTTCTGGTTTTACATAATCTTTAACTTCAAAAATCTCAGCATCTGGGTACTGGCCATAAAGTTGTCCTTCGATTAAATGCTTAACACGAGTGGCCACGCGCACGTAAAAATAAATGTGCTGGTGCATGGAGACCACCTCAAAAGCCACCGAAGCATTGTTCATTGTTTCGTAAATATTCTCAAGCATTTGTTCAAAACTTGCTTCTTCGTTTTTACCAGGCGGAATTTTAACTAATAGGAGATGCTGTTTTTGAGTCATTTTTTATAATAAACACTGGACTTGAGTTTATCCTGTTAAAGAGGGGAGTGTCAATTAAGTCTCGTCAATGCCATCAAAACGCCAATGCCATGGTTCAAATTGAATTCCATCTGAATTCCCTTCTGGATAAGATAATGTAAAACCATATTCATGAGCGCGCTCTAGCATCCACTGATAAGCGTCTGAGTCGCCAAAATCATGCATATCTTCGCCTTCTACTCTTACATCTAAGGCCATATGCTCAACGGCTTGATGTTCACTGTAGTGGGGGAGGGCAACTTTTTCAGCGGTCGCATTAACATCAAACTCATTGTCAATTAAGTTCCAAAGAAATAAGAATAATTGATAACCTGAACCTCTATGTCCAGATACAACTTCCATTCTCTTGCCAGTTTCTTTTTCGTAGGCACTATTTAAATCTAGAAAAGCTTCTCTGACTTTGGGGGTCAAAAGTACAATTTCTGATCCTTCGATAGTCACCACTTCTGACATTTTTTCATCTGGTGTGTAAGGTCCCGGGAATCCTAAAATAGCAGGGTTTATGTCTAGAATTCTCTTTATTAACTCTTGCTCACTAGATGTTAAGTACGCCATGACTTCTTCAACTGTAATTGTTTGTCCATTTAAAGGATCTTCTTTTTCTCTTAATTGCATTTGCAATTTAATTTGTGATTTAATTTTTGTTAAAACTGCTTTTTCAAACCAGCTTATTTGGAACTCAATTTCTTGTGATTCTTCAGCTGGAATATAGTAATAAGAACACTCGCCAGCTTCTGCGCTACCGATTAAGCCTAGGCTACTTTTTAAGTCCAAAAGTCTTTCTACGGATTTATTAATTCTTGCCTCGGTTAAATCTGGCTCTCCATCGCCATCACGATCAACTTTATATTTAATCATTTTCACTAACCCATCTATTATTTCATCTAATTTTCCTACAGCATCGTTATAAAAAACTATGTCATGCCCAGCAGAAATAGTGTCTATTACGGCCATTACTTCCTTGGACACTTCAAAAAATTGATCTTCACCATCACTATCAATGTAAGGGATGTCATAAGAATCTCTTTTATAACGTGTTGTTATGGCTCCCATAGTTAAATCGTCAGACATTAAAACCCCATCAAAACCCCAAGATCGAATGTCATCAATAGTGTCACTTGAAGTGGTCACTGGATGAACTGGATCCATTTCGGTTACTAGATGAGTAGTCATAAACCCATTTAATTGATTATGAATATCTTGATAAATTTGTTTTGACTCGTATAAATCTTCTGAAAAACCCTCAAAACCAGCTGATCCATGATGTAAATCATGAAGTGTAAAACCTACTCCCACATAGTGTTTTGGAATAATTGTGACACCCTCTACTTCCTGAAAACCTTCAATGTAGGCTAAAGCTAAAGCAGTAATATCACTTGCGTCATCACTATAAGATCTTCCCATGCGAGAAATTGGATTATCACTATCAATATCAGGAACTAAATCAAGATTTGGAGCAAAATTAATACTAATCCCGACATCACGACAAATTTCTCCAATACAGCGGGCGTATTGTTTGTACTCTTGAAGGAAAATTGTTTTTTCTTCGGGGTCATCTTTGACCTTTGTATAAAGCCTTCCAATTTGTTCCTGAGAAGGGAAAGCCACCCATTCAGAAGCAAATAAATCTTCTACGTATTGTGGAATTAAGTCCAAAGTATCGTGGCGAAAAGCTGGAGGGTTTAAGACTTTAGCAGTAATTAGCTCTTTAAACCTATCTGGAAAATCATATCCCTCAATATCCTCCATTGTCATTTTTATGGGCCTTACTAAGCCTCCCTCAAAATCATAACTAATGAGTGGAGGGATTGTTAATCTCTCATTTAGGGCCCCTGTTGTTTGCTTGGCCTCTTCTAAGGATTCTGCGTCATAATAATAAACATGGTAAGCACCTATTTCAGCATATTCTTTATGTCGATCTAGCGCTAAAGCCCTCTCAGCCTTTGATTCATATTGAGTCATAAGAAACATTTGCCCTAGTCTTGTCTTTAAAGGTAGCTCTTCAATTGAAAAAATATTTCCATTGCTAGCATAAATTAAATAATTAAAATAAATTGCCCTTACTTCGTCTAGCATAAAATCTTCGCAACAAAATAAATCTTCCTCAATACCTTCTGTAATTATTGTTTCTATTTCGTCTAAATAATTATTTAATACTTCTTGGGCTTCTTCCCCACCAAGAATTTCTGTTAATTCTTCTTCTAAAGAAAAATACCCTTCTTCAATTTGATAAATTAAATCCTCGGCATAAAAATCCCAATCTTCAATTTCTGATAATTCGCCTTCTTCGCAAAAATCTTCGGGATTTCTAATTTTTTTAGTAATATCTTCAAATGCCATATTATTTTTTGATAGATTTTCTTTTAATTTTGGAAAGAATTTGAGTTTTATTTTTTTGAATTTTTTTAACTCCTTTTAATAGAGGTTTTAGTTTTTGCGGATCTTTTTTAGCTATTTCTTTAATATTTTTAAGAGTGACTTCTTTAGAGTTTTGTAGATGTTCAATAAATCTTTCTAAAGCAGCTGGTGGTAATTTGTCAGCAATTTTTAAAAGATCTAGTTTAATTTTTTTAGGTAAAACCAAACTAGTGACAACTAAATTTTTGAATTGTTTAATATTTGTTTGATTCATTTTTAAAGTTCGTCAGTAGTTATTAGAGGATCCCCAGAGTCTTCTGTTCCTGGTTGATCATTAGAAGTCAGAGCATCTATTAAACCCTCCTCAAAGGCGGCATTAATGCCATTAATATAAACAGAGTCATGTACAAGTGTTTCTCCTCGGTAGCCAATTCCTGGAACTTCAATTGGCTCGATTTTTCCAGTGCTGCCAACAGCGGCTATTTTTTCCCTTAAAGCGGCACCGCTTCTAACTTGGCTCGCCATAGCTTCAGCGACACTTATGTATTGAGCCTGCTCCATAACTCCGGCATTGGTATCAACTCTAGTCCAGATCTCAATCATTTTGGGTATTAATTTTGGTAAATTTTCTCTATTGGCTGCTTGTCGATAAAAAGCAGTCAGCAATAGATTTTGACGTTCCGTGCGATGAGTATTGCTCCCATCTAAAGGTGTTCCTTCAATTGATCTAGGGTTAACTGGATCTCCGTTTTCATCAATAATTGAAGGATCATAGGAATCATTAACAACCCACCCCTTACGGAAACGAGTATAAGCTAGGGCTTCTTGACCACTATTAATAACGGTGTGAGCAGGGAAGTATTGATTCCCTTTATGCTCACTGACATATCTTCCAACATAACTGTTTCCTTGTGGATCATTTATTTCTAAGCCACCAATTAAAGGAAGTAATTCATCCATAATTTCAATCGTATCTTCAAAAGAAACATCAAAAGTATGAACTACTTCCTGACCGGTAATCTCAGCCACGACATCCATAAGGGCTTCTTGGCCTCCATTATTGCGAACACTATTTAATCGAGAGGTTTGGGGGGCGTTTTGCTTGTTAGTGTATCGGACTTTTAAGTCGCGTGGTAAATCAACTACTACGACGTCCCAAGTTCTAGGATTAATTAAGATTTGTTTGTTAGTATCAGTAAGACCAACTCCGCTACCAGTTGCCCTAGCTCCAGTTAATAAAATACTGATTAGCCCATTTTCGTTGACTTCAGGAAGACTTTCTTTTTCTTGTTCAGTTAATTCAACACGGAAAGGTTCTCCTTCTTTAAAAAAGGATTGCATTTCCACCATTTCATCGTCTATTTCTATCAACATAGTGCCTATGCCCGCTCGAGAACGAATGCTATTAATTTTTTTTAAATCTATTGGATCCTGTAAGTCTTGAGCTAGAGCATCTTCTTCTGCAATGTAAAAAGAATACTCATCTATGTTATCAATTTGCTCGTAGCGAGTAACACGATAACCATAGTTTTGGACAGCGGTAGTGGGATATTCTTCGTCTCTAATTAACAAAGAAAGAGCTTCTCCTGCGTCTGTTTCGTAAGTTCCTTTAACAGCTGTATAAAGAGGGCTGTTTAAGAAGTTGTAAGGATGCCCGTCGATTAATTTAACGTCTCGGCTTATTTCTTCCTCAGAAAGATCTATTTTGCCTTGGGCTACTAAATTTCTAGCTAGGGATTTCCAAAACTCGCTAATTCCTTCCCTGTCCCACCCAAGAACTTGTTCTGCTGGAACAAGTTGCCAGTCCCACCGTCCTTTTCTTGCATTTATTCCTTTTTCATATAAGAATTCGTATCCTTCATTTACTAAGTCTAAACCTTTATCAGCAACCATGTTTACCATGGGGTGATAGCGCTTGTCTGGTTTTTTTTCATAATCGCTACATCTAAGCTCTAAACCAAAATGTTCGGCGACTCGGTTTCCCATAACCCCAAACATACCAGCGTACATATTTAAAGGACTTCGGTTGTAATAAGTTAGAACTCCGGTAATGAAATTTTTATCAATAATTGAATAATCTGTTTCATTATTTTCGTCTAATAAAGCTTGGTAAGAATTCTGTGCATCCCGAAGGCGCCAAACTGCAATTTTAGCATTCAAATCATCATCTGTAATTAAAGCTACGCGTAAATCTTCTACGGTTTCAAAATTAGTGCCTTCCTTTTCTAAGCGCTCTCTGTCTATTCTAGTAGGTTCAATCTGAAATAATCCGACTGATCGCTCACTAATGAATGGTACTTTATCAGCAGCTTCAGCCAAAGCTTTTCGATTTCCTCCTCCTTTTTGTTCATTAAGAAGGATTAAAATTAAAAGAGTGCGAATGGTAGGATCATTGGTGGCCGATTCAATTACTTGTCTTTCGTGAGGAGTAATCTCAACAAGCTTAGTACCACCCTCCATCTGACCAACGACCAAGGTTGGGGGGACGTAAATTTGAGTTAAGACACGTTCGCGACGAACATTATGAATAATAGCTTCTATAGCATCGTCATTTAACCAAAAATAGCTCCCACTTTCCCAGCGGTAATGAGCTTGGTTATTAGGATTTACCCTTAAATCAAGAGTGCTATTTAAACGATCTATTTCGCCTAAGATATAAGCTTTTTCACGGCGATTAGGTTGAGGATCAAGCTCTTCAAATAATGAAGCTGCTAACTGCCAAGGTCCAATATAAGTGTTGCCTTCTCCTTTTGGAATAAAGACTAGGTGTTCCGTGGGATGTGTGGCGTTATATTCTGAACACTGCGCTTGAACTTCTTTGTATCTTAATCCACTCCATCCATCTTGCTCAGTGATATAGATAGCTAGCTGATTAAAATCTGGAATTGGAACCGCGTCTACTTCAGCTTCAACTGAAGAAGGATTGAACCCAACTAAAGTTAAATACCAGCGATAATTTTCCCACATTGTATCTGTTACTTCTACTTGTTTCTGTGTTTTCATGTAGCTAATAAAAGAGTCTCTAACGTTTCCGCCTGACTCCAAATAAAAATGACTTATCGGTTGAAGTTCTGGGGCGGCAGGGGCGGCAAAGCGTGGTTCTTCTAACTCTTCGGGAATTAAACGGTAGGCTTCAACTGGAACAAACTGGTCTTGCCCAGCCAGCTCGGTTAAACTTATTAAACCGGCGCCGTGAAAATGATGTGAAAACCAAAAATCTTTAAACTTAACCTTTTGGCCGTGTTTTAAGTAAACTGGTTCTTTTGTTTCGGCATCCACAAAATATCCACCCTCAAACACACAATCACGATCTTCAACCCGGACCTCAGTGTTGGCCAAAAGACCTTTTTGGCCGGAGGTAATTTCTAGGTTTCGAACAAGATAAGAGGTTAACTCTTCGCGCCAAAGAGGAGCGGCGGTAATAGGACGATAATCGCGTCCTTCTAAATAAACAATGTGAGTATTTAAGCTACGCTCTTCAGGAGTAAGCTGACTGTTATATTCGGCAACTTGGCCCTTGTAGCCCGATCCTTTCCAAAAAACGGTCATCACAGTTTGGCCACCGGCAGCATCGGCCTCGTCCATGCCGTCCCAGATAGAATTTAAATCAGAAACATACTGACTCGTGTCTGTGTCGATCGGATAAATAGTGTCTTGGTCCATAGCCATGTAATGGCTTAAATTGACCACTTGTTCAAATTTTTCAGGTTGGGCATTTAAAATTCCTTTCCAAGCCCAAGCTTCGGTGCTGTCGTCTAAATTATAATATTCCAAACCTTGTTGTCCGATTTCATCGGCTAAACGTAATTTAACGTAACCGGAACATTGGGCCGATCTTTTAAATTTTGAGGCCAATTTTTCTGGGGCCACACCCTGCTGAATCCAAAAATTATCAGGCATTGAAAATTGAGGACGAGCAACTCTTGGCAAGTCGATTTGAACAGCCAAGCTGTCGTCTGGGGAAGTGTATTCAATTTGATCTCTTTCCATGTCAATTGGTGGTTCGCCGTCATCATTTAACTCAGCCCTTAAATCTTGCCTTTGCTGGGCATCTTCTTCTAAAACCCCTTGGCGTTGCTCGTAAAAACTATCCCTTAAGGCTGCTTGCCGGCTAGAAATAATCGGTAAAGACATGATTTCTACGTCTTCATCATTATAAAAATAGATTAATCCGTTCATAATCGCGAATTGAGCTACTTTCTGTTGAACTAAATAAGACTCTAAAGCATCAATTCCTAGTTTCCCGGTTCTTCCTGGGCTTTCTGCTCCGCTAGCAACTAAGCTTTCATCCATAGCATGAAGCATTTCGTAAGTATATGATTTACTAGTTTCTTTAGAAAATTTTTCATCATCCTCTAGGGCCTTATAGATATTGTAACTAATACCACCAACCTCTCTTTTATACTCTCTCATTTCAACGCTTAAGTTTTCTGTATGAACCTCCTGATCCTTGTTCGTGTAAGTATTAATTTTTTTATAATCATGACGATTTGGGGCTTCCTTAAATACCAACCGATTTGGTTTAAAGGGGCCAATATTTTTAGAAAACAAGAGATTTAGATAAGTTTTCATTTTGTTTTTGTTGAAAGAGTTTAGAGTTTTTATCTGTTAATTATAACATTTTACTCTAAATAAATCAAGTTCTTTGCCTACTCATACCCCTCGGTCCCTTCGCCAACTAAGTATTTGGCGGGCCAGGGGGTGTAAGGGCTAATAATTGGTTCTTCTTGAATGGCTCCATCAGGGTAAAGATGGTGGCCAACGGGATAAGTCACTTGGCGGTTCCAGGAGGCGGTGAAGCCGCTATGAGCAGAATCGACTTGTTCGATTTCGCCAGGGGCGAGTTCGGAAGTTACTTCGTAGATGGCAGGGGGCGCGCCGGCACGGTTGCTAATGTAGGGCCCATCCGTTGAGACGGCGCGCCCATCTTTAGTTCCATAAAACTTGAAAGTCGCTAAATACCCATCTGTATAGGCTTCCATAAGGATGTGATTTTCGGTGTCATTAGTAAACTTAAGGTCTACAGCTGGGGGATAAACCGTGGCATCCAAGCCCCAACCTAACGGATAAGCATAATAGGAAACCGCGTAAGAATGCGCTCTTCGTTCATTAATTGGGAAGCCCCCAAACATAATTGCTCTAAATAAAGTTGATGAAACTTGGCAAATTCCTCCTCCGTATTCTGGTAGGGTTTCGCCCTCTTTGATTACCAACTCCTTAGCGTAACCTGTTGAACCATCTACTACACCTAATTGATCACCAAAAGAAAACATTTCTCCTGGCGCAATTAAAACCCCATCAAACCGTTCAATTGCGGTTCTAATATTGTGAATACGATTGTACGGCGAACCATAAAAACTGGAATAGCCATCGGCCACTAATTCTGTGATTCCGAGCTCTCGGAGTTCAGCTGGGACATAGACTTTGGCTTGGGTTTGGGCAATTGGGATTTCGACCCGTGCTAACCCGTTATTTAAGGCGTAATTTAAGTATTCATAAAAAGTTGTGTAGTCGATACCAAGCCCGTGAACAGCCGTGCCATCAAAAGAAATATGTCCATCATCAGCGACTAAAATTGTGACTTCTTCGGCCGCGATTTCAACTTTTGGGGCAATGTACTGCTCTAAATGTTGTTGCATTAAATCTTGGTCTACTTGAACGTCAATTAAAGGGCCTTTTATAGGATCGTAAACCGGCTCAAAATCTAATAAATGTAAGTTTTGAAGCCAATTAATTTCCCAATTTTCTTCCTCTGTGAAAATGTCTATGTTTTGGGTTAACTGATCTGTTAAATCATCTTTTTGAGCTTCTAATTCCGCCTTGGTAACACTGGGAATTAACTCATTAGCCGTAATTTCGATTGAATCTAAGTTAAAAGCGGTAATTTGCGTAGTTAACTGGCTCGTAAACCCATCTAAATCTGCTTCCCAGCCAGTCTGTTCCTCGGTAAATTCGAAATCTTCTAAAGCAGAATTCCAGGTAATACGCGGCTCTTCGGCCGCTACATTTAAGTTAATAATTTTGGCAGCTAAATTAGCTTCCATTTGCTCCTGATCAAAATCAAACTGTGCTCCAATTTCTTTGCCACCCAAAACCGTATCATCAATCGATAAAAGTGAAGCAACTGGCTTAATAACAGGTATTGATTCCACTGTGTCTGTCTTTAATAACGTGAGGCCAAGGTCGTCTAACCCAAACCGATACATGCTATTTTTATAAACAATATCAATTGAGCCTTCCTCAAATTCATCCAAAAAAGCACTTAAATCCTCCTGGGCTTGCTCGGCATCCTGAAAACTAATATTGGTGTTGGCCGCAAAAGTACCAGGAGCAACCTTGCCGGCTAAGGTGTACTGCACCCCAAAACCCATGGCTGTACTCCCAACCAACACTCCTAAAAAAGTGAGAGAGAGAAAATAGTTTTTTGTGATTTTGGGCTTTGCCATAAATGTAAAATATACCATTGACTTCAATTTGCAAAGGTCCGTTTTTCCCTAAACCCCCTCATATTCAGTATCAAGCAATTGCCGTTTTCCGTGCGCTTTTAGTAAGAATTTGAGCGTAATTGGCGTCATTAAAGTTGTGAAAAAGGCCATGAACACCAAAACTGAGAATATTTTTTCATCAATTAAGCCCATTTCTAACCCGATAATGGCAATGATTAGCTCGACAGCGCCGCGCCCATTCATACTGATTCCAATGATCAGTGATTCGCGGCGCCCCTGTCCAAAAAGCCTAGCCATAATTCCCGCACCAAACACTTTTCCAACAATCGCTACTCCGACAATTGCCGCTAAGAATAAGACTGTTTCGGGGTCTTTAAAGATCGAGAAATCAACGTGAAATCCTAAACTTACAAAAAAGATCGGCCCTAAAAAACTATAACTTAATCCAAATAAACGATCTTCGATTTTTTTATAAACATCCGGATGTAACAGGTCTTCTTTTACAAATAATCCTGCCAAATAAGCTCCTAAAATAAAGTGCAAACCAATGTATTCGGCAAACCACCCAAAAGCTAAGGCAATAATTAAAGTAAAAGTAAAAGCCTTGTGTCCTTTTCTCTTAAAAACATGCTTGAACATCGGAATTAAATGCTTCCCAGCTAAAATCACACCGCCAAAGAACAGCACCACTTTCCCAATCAAAAAAGTTATCTCCAAGGGGCTTATTGTGCCTCCGCCACTAACCACTCCTAACAAAATAGAAAGCAAAACAAAAGCCGCAATATCATCGGCTACGGCCGCTCCCATCACCATATGTGCAATCTTAGAATCATTGTATTTAAAGTCTTTAAACACCTTGGTAGTCACCGAAATAGCGGTAATAGAAAGTGCCATTCCAATAAACAAAGATGGTAGTAATTCATTTCCAAAAGCCATAGCTGTCCCTGTCCCTAAAAGAAGTGGCAAGGCAATCCCACCTAAAGCAATAGCCAGGGCACACTTAGAACAATTCAATAAATCACGAGGTCTGGTTTCTAACCCAGCGTGCAACATTAAAAAGAAAATCCCTAGCTCCGCTAATAACTGAACACTTTCGTTATCTTGAAAAACTCCAAATAAAGCTGGCCCAAAAATAAGCCCAGCCATTAATTCTCCTAATAAGATTGGTAAGTTAATTTTGCGGAACAGAATTCCTGTTCCCCAGACGATTATCATTATTAGTAGAAGATTTTGGATCTCCATTACGTTTTTGTTATGTTTTTAAAATTATTTTTCTTGATCTGGGATGGCCCAATGAGTTTCTTTTTCGTTGGGTTTTCCCGCGGAAGGCGTAATTTGTTGCTGAGTCGCCACCTCTTCTCTGGGAATTTCTTTTAAACCTTTTTGCTTTCGTTCAACGCCGAGTAATCTTTTGCCTATTTTTAACAATCCAGTAGCTGTTTCTTTGGTTAACTTCCCAATTTCTTTAACGTCCTCATCTACAAAAGTGTTACTTGTTTCCATTTTTTTTCTCAAAAATCTACGAGTGTCTTTGCCTTTTTTAGGAGCAACAGTCAGGCCAATAACTGATCCTACAGCCGTCCCAATAATGGCGCCCATGACAACTTTATCAATGGTGCTGCGCTTTTTTTGTTCCTTTTTTTTACGTCCAAACATAATAAAAGGGTTATTTTTTAGCTTTTTCTTCGCTGCCACTAGCTCGGGCTTTGAAGAGCATTTTTCGAATTACATTAATTTTAATATTTCCTGGATATGATAGCTTGTTTTCGATCTTTTCGGCAATGTCATGAGCAAGTCCTGACATATTGTCATCGTGAATTTCATCTGGATTAACCATCACCCGCACTTCACGCCCCGCGGACAAAGCAAAAGTTTTTTGAATCCCCGGGAACGAGGCCGCGGTCTCTTCTAGTTCACGAATGCGTTGTAAATAACGTTCCAAAGATTCTAAACGAGCTCCGGGCCGACTGGCCGAAAGCGCATCAGCGGCCATAATAATCTTGGCCTCTAAACTATTTGGTTGTTCACCTTCATGATGGGCCCAAGCCGCGTGCACAATATCTTCTGGATAACCATTTTCTTCGAGAATTTCTTTGGTAAGTACATCGTGCCCTTTATCACTTTCTTCAGATAAAGCTTTCCCAATATCATGCAAAAAACCAGCTTCTCGTGCCTTCTTCACATCAGCTCCAACTTCAGCTGCAATTAAACCGGCAAACATGCCAACTTCTAAACTATGGCGAAGGGCATTCTGTCCATAACTAGTTCGAAAATGAAGGCGTCCAATGTGTTTAAGTACTCCATCTGGAATGTTCTTAATCCCCACAATTCTTACCGCTTCACGTGCTTTGCTAACCATAATTTTACCAACTGTTTTTTGGGCTTTTTTCAGAGATTCATCAATGTCTTTAGGTGTAATATTTCCACGATGTTTTTGAAGGATTTCAATAGCGCTTTTAACAATATGGCGACGGACTAAATTAAATCCGCCAATAGTAATAATTTTGGGATAATCATTAAAAATAATCTCAACATCACTACGTTTTTCTAAGTGACTAACATTTTCACATTTAGGGCCAACTAACTGAAGCTTGAATCTCTCCTGTTTAACTTCGACAAAAGTTTGGTTGTGATCCACTGAACTTTTATCTGAATAGCGTTGAATCGTGCCAATCAAAATATTTTTAGCTCTCTTTAAGGAGTCTTCTTCTGCTTCTTCGGTACGGTTTTTCACAAAAGACTCCTTACGTGCCAAGATTTCGTTAGTGAGCTTTTTGGTGATCGCCGCAATAGCCTGGCCTTTGGTAACACCTAGATTTTCAAGGAGAACTTCAATGGTTTTTTGCGCACCTTGCTTAATTTCAGTCTGCATTTCAGTGATCATCTGTCTTTCAACCTTAAGCCAGCTTAAGATTTCCTTATTTTTAGAAACACGCTCATTAACATGTTTTTCCTTTAATTTACTAGATTCCTGGAGTCTATTAAGATGAGCTTCTAATCGTTCGTTTTCTTCTTTGGCGGCCTGTTTTACTTGAGTAATTTCGGATTTAGCCTTTTTGCGCAGAGTCTCAGCCTGTTCGCGACTTTCTTTAATAAGATTTTGAGCCTCTTTTTTGATGCTTTCTGGGGATACTTTGGAGGCGCCTCCCTTGGTTAGAAAGAAGGTTATAAGGCCCCCTACTGAGGCTGATCCTAAAATGAGTAATATTTGTACTGGTTCCATAGCGATATGAGTGTAGAGCAAAATCACTCAAAATGGGAGGTTTTTTTGCTACGGCCCAGCCCGCGGCTCAATACTTACTTCACGCCGATAGTTTAAAACCTTTTGATCGATGGCTGATATTTCGATCATTTGCCAATTACTATGTTCTAAATTGTGACACTTTTTACAGAGTCCAACTATAAAATCTGGATTATGACTCTGGTTTAAAGCAAAGCGTTTAGTATGATGGAATTCCTCGATAGGATGATTGCAATTTAAGGTGTCGCATTTGTTTTGTTGGCGAGTTCGGATTAATCGTTGAACTTCGGCTGGGATTACTCTCTTAACCTGGTTATTTTTAACTTTTTTACGCGCGCGCTCTTTAATGCAGTCTGGACAAAGTTTTATGATAGCTTGTTTTTTGGCTTGAGGAGATTTTTCTAATTCTTTGAATACTTTTTCAAAAACTTCATTCCAAGAAAGTGTTTCTCCTGTTTCTTGCTCATATTTTTGTTTAAATTGACGCATTTTCAATTCAACTTTTGGACTAATAGGGAAGGAAAAATTGCGATATTGACTCATTTGATTATTTTGTTGTCCCTGACCGTATGCGGTGAATTTTTCTCTGTTAATCCGCTCATTTTTAACAATTTGGGTTACAACTTGTTGGGGGAATTTTTCTAATTTTTGCGCCCATTCTTCTTCGTCTTTAGGTGTGGCAATATAGGCTACTGTTTCAATTTTAGCCCAACTTTGTTCGCCGCTTTCGAGTTGAGCACGTAGCGTTGGCTTGTCCTTTAATTTTCGCGATAAATTTAAAATTTTATCAACATTTCGCTGACTCATCCCCGCCATTTTGGCAGCAAATTCATGAATTGAACTACAACCATGACGACGATATAATCGACGGCGTTTAACTTCTGGTAAAAGCCCAGCAAATTTACGCATCCACTGACGCGCGTTTAAGCCGTACTCTTGGCAGAGTTTGTAAAGCTCGGAATCTGATAGTTTTTTGTATTTCATGGGATAAATTTTAGGGTGAGTGTGTTTTTACCTTAACAGGTTAAAAATTATAGTGCAAGGCTAGTTTGGTGATTACGAAATAATTACGCAAAAAGCGCTACAAAAATGCGTATCCCAGCGACTACTACCCACGACTAATAAGTCCCCGATTCCTTACGAATTTCTGCCACCACTTTCGGAAAAATTTCAAGGACACGGTCGATTTCAGCGGCGGTTGTTAGATGCCCTAGGCTAAGGCGAACAGATTGGTAAGCCTCCTGTTTAGAACGACCTAATGCTAATAAAACGTGTGATGGCTCGGTGTGGCCAGCAGTGCAAGCGGAGCCGGCAGAGGCATCGATGCCTTCCATGTCTAAACGAAGCAATAAAATTTCGCCTTCTACTCCTGTTACAACGAGGTTTAGATTGTTGGGAAGGCGCTGCTCTAAATCGCCGTTTAAGATGAGGTCTGGGACGCGTTTTTGAAGGCCGGTTAAAAGCTGGTCGCGAAGTGTTATGAGGCGAGAGGATTCTTGATCACGGCGGGCCTGGACGAGTTGTAGAGTCGCGGCAAGGCCGATTATTCCAGGCACGTTCTCAGTACCGGAGCGTAGGCCTCGTTCGTGTCCGCCACCATAAATTTGGGGTTTAATCTCAATTCCAGATCGGACATAAAGTGCTCCAACCCCTTTTGGTCCGTAAATTTTGCCACCATTTAAGGTTAAAAGATCGACTCCTAATTCGTTAACGTCTAAGGGAAGGGCTCCGGCCGCCTGGCAAGCGTCCGTATGAAAAATTGGCGTGTTTTTGGTGATTTTCTGAGCGCGTAGCATTTCTCCTATTTCCGTAATCGGTTGAATCGTCCCGATTTCATTATTAGCGTACATCACACTCACAAAAACCGTATCGTCGGTAAGCGCGTTTTTGAGATCATCAACAGATATGATCCCACTTTTTTCTGGCATAAGATAAGTAACTCGAAAACCTCTTTTTTCTAGTTCTTTGAAAGGCTCTAAAACTGACTCGTGTTCAATGGCGCTGGTAATAAAATGGGCGCCTGCTGGGGCGTTAGCGGCTATCCCAAAAATCGCTAAATTGTTACTTTCTGTGCCGCTCCCAGTAAAAACCACCTCTGTAGAGGAGGCACCAAGAACGCCAGCCACTTTTTTTCGCGCTTGATCTACGTCTTTTTTTGCTTCTTGCCCGCTAGTGTGAAGACTAGAAGGGTTAGCAAAGTTTTCCGTAAAATACGGCTTCATAACTTCTAAAACCTGAGGGTCTACCGGAGTAGTTGCCGCGTAATCTAAATAAATTCGCTTCATATCTAAAGGCTGATTAAGCCGCGTGTAAGTGTTGGCGCTGCATTTTTTCAACCGCCTTTTTAACCTGATCAATCAGCTTATCCTTGGCAAATTCAACCGCTTTTCGCAAATCGCGACTGTCCTCGCTGGAATAAAGTGGTTTATGCTTAACAGCCTTGGGCAATTCCATAAACATTTCTACTTTATAAGCGTCTTTCCGGGTGAATTTTTCGGCTGTGATATTTAATTTTACTTCATCAGCGTCAAAATGAGTCAGGAATTTTTCGAATTGTGGGAGTTTTTTACTTAAATAGTCTTCAAAAAGATCCTTTTCAATATCAGTTAAATGCTTCGCAAAGGTGTTTACCTGCATGAAAATAGGTTAAGGATGAAACTATTTCCATTGTAATGGGGTTGCGAAAAGGTGGCAAATTTAAATGCGCATTTTAGAGCATGCGTCGAAGGCTTGTCTTCCTTGATAAAGGACTCCCAAGCCTGTCATACATTGTAAAATCTATATACTTTGGGCCATCACCCCTTCGAGGGTCTGGGCCAGAATCTATTAATAAACCGTCGTCAGCTCCAATCCGAGGTGTGTTTACGCTACATTTAAACTGAAATTCTTGCCTACCAACTCGAACTACAAATTTGGGGTAGCCAATGCCGTTTGCTTCGTACCCACGACTTTCAAGCATTTTCATTAAAGCGTCGTTATACAGACTGGTGTAATCACTTCTGTCAAGCTCACCCTCACGACTTCCTTTAGCTCTTTCTTCGCGTAAAAGTTCTAGATATTTAGCGTTGATAGCGGCTGGATTTTCTATAAAGGATTTCACGTCTTTCCAAATTTTCTCTTGTGCTTTATGGCCTAAATCTAAAGATCCAGTTAATTCTTCTCGACGTTCAGCGGCTTTCCCTTGGCGGATGGCTTTTCTTAAAAATTTATTTTGTTCTTTGTATTCTGGCGCTTCGGACCCAATTCCTTTGGCTACAGCCTTTGCGAATTTTTTATGAGCTACGCCTGTACCCCAAGAAAAAACCTCGAAAGGCTGTCGGAGATAAATTTCAGATTGAGTAGCTAAATTTGTAAAAGAATAATCTACACTGATTAGCCATTTACTATTAATTCCTGATGGGACTATACTAATTTGTTCGGGTTTAATGTCTATTTTTGCATATTTACATACTCCTTCATGGCCTTCTAAGGCATCTAATTCAAATTGCAAAAAATCAGCACCGTTTTCTTGAATTTGAGTCCTGGCTCTTTCGCGATTACTTATAATTGATTCTATGTATTGAACTTGCCCTTTGGAAGTATCTAAAGCGGCAGCAGCTAAAGCTTGTGGCTCTGCTCCTGTGGCGGGGCCTTCTATTCTTAAATCTGTTGTGCCATTAAATAAATCTTCGTAAGTAAGCACTAATGTTGGAGGTTCTTCTTCTGTGTTTACTTCTACGTGTGGCACAAATAAATCAAAAACATCCTCTCCATATCGTTCGACCATTTGTTTTCTGATTTCAGCTTCAGCTTGGCCGGCTAAAGTCTCAAGGGCACCTTCTACATCAGGGGCTAAGCCTTCCTGGGAAGTCCCACTGATATAAATATAAGAACCTATGGCGCCTATAACGACTGCTTTACTAGCTGGGTCTAAAGCTTTGAAATATTGTTGTGAGTTCTGGATGGCGTCTCTGGCGTCGCTAAGGGCCTGACCAGGCTCCTCGCCTCCCCTAATATAGTCCGCTGCGGTTATGGAAAACATATAGATAGAAGCTTGAACAGCTTCTTTTTGGTCTGGGTTTAAACTTGGGTCTTCAATAGATTGAGAGCCAAACTCTCTTAAAGAAGAGAGTTTGTCGGCGTGAAGGGTAGCATTTCTTTCGCTTTCAAGAGCGCTTTGCTCGGCAGCTGAACGGGCGGCTTCGGCTTCATCGAGCCGGGCGGCCGCTGCTTGTTCGGCAGCTAAACGGGCAGACTCTATTTCATCGAGACGAGCGACCTCTGCTTGTTCGCGCTGTTCGATGGTTCGTACAATAAATCCATTGATTTCAGGGGCATTAACAATGCTGTGAGTGCTAGATTCAATAGTCGTGCTAGATTCAATTAATGCTTCTATAGGAGCGTTAATCCAAACAAAATTATTAGGATCTTGACTGTCTATAACATAAACGCGAGCCTGAATGTTCATATCTTCACTATTCACTACAACCTCAATCCTCACATGATCCAAAATGCTAGGGCCATAAGCCTCTCGCATCCTAGCTTCTAAGGCTGGTTTTAATTCCGCAGCCATTTCTTCGGCACGTTCTAAGAGAACGGCTTTATCAGCTTCGCGAGCGGCTTGGTGCAAGCTTATTGTGTCAACAATAAAGTCTTGTGTTCCTCGAGAACTACCTTCTGTGTCATGCTCGGCAAACTTAATGGCAAGCTCATTAACATTGTCTTCAGTATAATCTTCTGGGATAGCGGATAACCTCCATTTAAAAATCATCCTTCTACTTGCGTCTTGATTGTCTGTAATATAAGTAACTAGTTCGCCAGTTTTTCTGTCGATCATAACTTCTACATTTATAACACCTCCAACACCGTCTCCGTGGACTTCTTGTAAAGCGGCCTCTAAGGCTGTCTTAAGGTCAGCAGCAAATCGTTCGGCTCGTTCAAATAACGCCTCAGCCTCAGCTTGTTCGCGTCCAATCCTTGTGGAAGCTAATTCTGGAGCATCAAAATCCATCTCGCCCATATCATCGGCAGTGAATTCTTGGATTGGAGTACCGTAAATGGCTTCTCTTAAAGCCTTTTCGCGGACCATAAGAGCACGAAGCTCTTCTGTTTCTTCGCCTAATTCAAGATAGCCAATGGCATCAAAGGCGCGAGTAAGGGCTTTTTGAGCTTTTCGAGTTTTGTCAGCGGCAAGAAATTCTTCCCCTTCATCTAAAGAAGTGGTTGCTGTTTCATATTCTCTTTGCTCTCTAGCTTCTTGATTTATTTCTCCTCTTACATGGTCAGCATCATATCTATCACTAACTTCCTGGCGAGCTCTTGCTACTCCTGTTGCATCCCTTTTGTGAGCATCTAGCTCATCTTGGAAAGCAACTAACATTTCGTCCCATTGCCCTTTCCAAGTAGAAAGAGGCTTCATTGGAATAGTGGCTTCCATAGCAACTTGCTCGAGCTCACTAATTCCATCATCAGCTTGATCCCACTCAACGCGCACAAATCGTTCGCGCTTGCCAAGTGGGCCTTGTTTGCCCCAAGTAATATTTACATCAGGATTAAATTTGCGATAAGTATTAGCTTCAAGGAAGTCAAAATATTCTTCCATCTCTTCTGCAATTGAGTCTCTTTCAGCTTGTCCAAATTTATCACGTTCGCCTTCTGGGTCAGAGGCATACTCACGTTCGTTTTGTTCAGCGTCAAGAATGCCTTGGATAAATTCTTGGTTGTTTGGTTCGCCGGCAACTGGTTCTTCCAGAAGAAGCCTTTTCATAGCAGAAGCATCGGCCTCAAGCGTAAAAGCCTCTTCAAAAGTTCCTAAACTAGTAACATTATAAGTTGCCCGACGACGAGTGGTTTGAGCTCCAGGGCGATCAATTAAGCTAGTAAAAGAGTAAATTACTTGTTGGGTCCACCTTCCTGTTTCACTGCCTTCTTCATTAGGAGTGAATTCGAAATTAGCTAGGTGGGCGGTGCTGCGAATAGAACTTGTTACATCAGCGCCAAATTCTTTTTGAAGAGCACTGATTAAACTGGCGCTTAAAGCAGCGTCCAGTTCTTCGATTTTTTTAGCTTGTGCTTCGCGAGTTTCTTTTTCTTCGGGTGAATCTGGAATATTTAAAACATCATAACGAAGATAGTTAACCCAAGCGATATTTTGTTTGGCTGAACCGGTGTAACCATATCCATCATCAGGATCAAGGGATTCGTTAGCCGCTGCATCAGCACCATAAAGTTCATGAAGCCATTTATTAATTCCGATACGTTCTTCTTGAAGAGCTTCTTTCCATAGAGCATCTCCTTTGATTTGACCGGTGATATAAGCAGTCCGAGCAGAATGAGTTGCTAAATCACGACGTTCAAAAGCCTGGAAAGCATCCATAATACTGCGTCCTGGACTGGTGGCGACATCTAATTCGGAGCGGTCATAAGGGTTAGGAACACTTAAATCAAGTTGTTGAGCTTCTTCGGTGGCGAATTCACCGAGGACGTTATGAGCATCCTCTAAAGCTTGTCGACGCTCTGGCCACTCAAGGCTTCCTACTTGTCCGATTAATTCTCCTCCTTTTCTAGGTTTAAAATTATAAGTCGGTGGGGTCGTGTCAAAATTAAAAGCCCATTGATCACCTTGTTGTGCTTTTGCTGGGCTTATCCCTTGGTGCGCCAGCATTAGCCACACATTAAGTACAATATTTTTTTGCGCAGCTGGAAGCTGAGCATATTTGGATTTTTCATTTCCCCCTCTTGGTTCCCCCCAAAGAGATCGACTGA
Source organism: Candidatus Peregrinibacteria bacterium (assembly GCA_018659585.1). GTDB lineage: Bacteria > Patescibacteriota > Gracilibacteria > UBA1369 > UBA12473 > JABJMC01. The sequence goes on along the minus strand of JABJMC010000035.1, from coordinate 33,157 downwards.
GACTTTCGGTAAAGCTTTTTTCTACACTAAAGCTTATTTCTTCTGTTCCTTGTAAATCAATTTCGGTAAGAAGTCCTTCTGTCTCCTTTTTTTCCTCTAACTCATCGATCCACTCGAGAGCGCGTCCGGCCTCGGAATCGTCAGAAATTTGGGTAGGTCTATCTGGGGGCATTGTGTTTTTGTTTTAGGGATATTTTTAGGGGGAGTGATAATTTTTAATTTTTATCTATTAATTTTAACATATTTTAGCTTTTGTTTCAAGGGGTTATTCCTTAAAGTAAGGGTATGGAAATAAAAGAGAAGGCATTTGTTAGAGTTTCGTTATCGAAAGTTGGTCACTCCAGTGGTGACCACTTTCTGCGCTCTCGCGAGGCGACTTCCTTGCGGAAGACCAAGCCCGCCTCGCTCCGAGAGCTACCTCAACTTCTAAAAATGTCTTCTCTTAATCACTACTCCCTCATTTAATGAGAAAAGTCGTAAAAATCGCAGAAGAAATAGGTTTTGATCTGGTTGGAATAACTGGAGCGGAATTAATGAAGGGGGCTTTTGAAAAATATAAAGGGTGGGTGAAGGAAGGGCGCGCCGGGCAGATGGCGTATTTGGAGAAGGATGTTGGGCGCCGGCGCGGAGTGGCACAAATTATGCCCGAGGCACAGTCTGTAATCTGTTTGGCTGTTAATTATTGTCGTCAAGACAAGGGGGGAAGGGAGGCAAAACCGGACAAGTCGGTAGGCCAAATTGCGCGTTATGCGTACGGTCAGGATTATCACAAAATCCTAGAAAAAATGTTGAAGAAATTAACGCGAGAATTGCGTGAAAAATTTCCAGAAAACCAGTTCAAAACTTACGTGGATACGGGCGCTGTTTTAGAAAAAGCTTATGCTGAGCAAGCTGGGCTTGGTGAAATTGGCGAAAATACAACTTTGATTACCCCTAAGTTTGGTTCTTTTGTATTTTTGGCAGAAGTAATTACAGATCTTAAATTAAAACCAACTAAACCTGATTTACCACCACTTTGTGGGCGTTGTCAGGTTTGCGTGGGGGTTTGCCCGACTAGAGCGTTGGTTGGTCCAAATGAACTAGATGCCAGACGGTGCATTTCTTATTTAACAATTGAACATAAAGGGGCGATTCCCGAAGAGTTACGACCTTTGATGGGGGATTGGCTGTATGGTTGTGATGTTTGCCAAGAAATTTGTCCGCAAAATATGGGCTGGGCAAAGGCCGCGCCAAAAGATGAAGCGCACGCTCCTTTTACCGTAAAAATTGGGGGTGATTGGCAGATCTTAGAAGAAATTTTGCGTCTAAAAACCGACGAAGAATTCAAAGAAAAGTTCGCGAAATCACCCATTAAAAGAACTGGCCGCGAAAGGCTAATTCGGAATGCCTGTGTGGTGGCCGGGAATGTAGGAGCTGTGGAATTATTGCCGTTATTGCAAGAGTTGGCGCACGACAAAAGCGAGTTGATTCAAGAACACGCACAGTGGGCGATTAACAGGTTGAATTAACGATCAAAAGCAGGGTCTTCGGGGAAATCATCGTAACCCGGACCTTCAATATATTCAGTGAAGCCTTGTTCCACAATTTCTAAATCATCGGTTAGATATAAAGCATCGCTATTTAAATAATCTGTGTCCACCAAGGTGTGCCAGCCATTACCTAAATCGCTTTTGTTTGCTGGGTTAGTTCTAGAGGGGAGGCTAAGATCTTCTATTCCGAGTGCTTCTGGGTTATCCATTTCTTCCCATTGGAAGATTGCATTATTATTTATTGGAAATTGATTCACCTCGAGCTCAGAAGTTTCGTCGTTTTTTGCAATCCAATACATGTAACCTACTTCGTCTGGCCTTAGATCTTTTTTAATTTCTCCGATTCTGGCTTCTATTTGTTCTAACTCATCAGCATCGGTTTCTGGGTCTAATTCTCTTCGTTGTTGACGTAATGATTGCCATTCTTCACTTAAATCTTGGACTGTCCCAGGCATCATTAAAGGCATGTTAATATATCTGTTAACTGCGATTCCCATATTTGTTTCGTCGTCGTAATATAAAACACGTAAATTACTTGAAGCGTTTTCGATATAGGCTTCCTTTTTTTCGGTATTAAATTCTAAAGGTTCTCCGACTGTTCCAGCGCGGGCATCTAACCAATCAATGCCAAAATCGCTAACTGAATATTGAGTAGGGCTATTTAATAAAAAATAACAGCGGGCCACCGCCTCGGCCATATCTTGGTTGCCTAATAAGTGAAGAGCATCCGGATCTTCTTTTCTACGGCCCGCAACTGTAGATCTAGTAGGAATTCCCGTCATTCTTAGGGCATCCATGTAATCATATAGAGCTAATTCCGGTTTTTGCTGACCAGCAGGCGAATAAGTGTCGTAGAGACGAGCCTGAAGTAGTTTCCAGTCAGCAGGGTTGCGCCTTAAAAGATAAATTGCGCTTGGTCCGCCAGCCATAATGTCATCATATTCAACGCCAACAACGGGAGAATTGGCATATCTCCTCATTACATCATTTTCGGTTTCTCCTCCTGGGATTGCAAATCCATCTGTTATTGCTAGATAACGACGCATTTCGGAATTCTCTGCGCCATCTCCGCCGCCTTCTTGAAGATGAGAGCTAAGAAAGTCTAAATGCTCTATAAGAAGTGGTAAATAGTCGTCATGCGGGAATCGAGTTTTATCATCCCGATCGCTATAAGACGAGGCTTCCAATGGCCCCTCAAGATATGGCTTAAAATAGGCATTCTCTTTCATTTTATTAATTATTTGCTTGGCTTCTTCGTAAGATTTTTCTCCCATTAAAATATTAATACACCGAATTCTAGCTCTAACTAAATGCTTAGCGAGAAGTTGATTGTAGGAATATCTTTCTTCAGAGGGCTCTCCTTCAAGATATGTTTTTTGATATTCATCACAAGCGCCTAGCAATTCTTGAACTCCATTTGCTTGGCCTAAAATATAGTCAACGTAAGCGTCAAATATGATGTCAAAATTGTCTTCTTTTTCAAAATCTCCTTCGGGTGCGATGGCGATTGCTTTTTGAAACTCTTTAGTTATTTCTTCATGAGATTTTTCTTGTTCAATGTATAGCGCAGCGCGGCGATAATGAGCGTATCCTAGCATTTGTTCTGGAGAAGTGCTTCTGAAATGCCAATTGCCAGCGTCTTCATAATTTTCCAGAATAGTAATGGCTTGTGTTAAAAATTGTTCGCCAAGTTCTGGGTCGCGTTCTCGAATTTTTTTATGCAAATAATTGGTGCCTAAATCAATGTAAATACGAGCACGGAGGGCGGGATCTAAGGCTGCTCCTCGAACATTTAAAAACGTTAACATTTCTTGGCGTTGGCTAATACGGACTTGAGGAGAGCCGTGGGAGCTATAAGAGCGGTCGCTTTTACTGATTAAATATTGCTCATAATAAGCTTCATCCGTTGATAAATAATCATAACCTGTTGTGTTACCTCGGTGTTGAATTAAAAATAATCTTTCAATAGCTGTTGCGCTTTTTGCATCATGATTAATAACGGCCATTTCTTGATCATCAATATGCAAATTTGTGGAATCACCTGTTGACCCATCACCGTCTACTTCAAAATCTTTGTATAGCGCAACGGCAGCTCGTTGTTTTTGTGATCTATTTTTTATTAATTCTTTTTCTTCTTCGGGGAGGGCGTCTAAATTATATGATGAGATGGCTATATCTAAAGAATATTTTTGAAGAGCTGTATAAGCTTCTTCTAATTTTGGACCAATTGCTTCCAATCTTTTCCCAATTGGAATCATCCATTTTTCTTCTGGTTCGGGTTGGCCGGAAGTTTGATAGTCAGGCCAAAAAGCTCTGAACTGGAGCCAAGGCATATCAGGGAAAACTGTTTGATTTCGGAGGGGGCTTTGCTGAGATTGTTGGTACATTAAATAAGCGAGGCGAATGTTTTCTGGTTCCGCGCTCGCAAACAAAGATTCTATAATGTGGACTTGTCCTTCGATTTGTAATTGATAATTTAGCCCAAAGGGCGTTGTTGTAAGCTCTTCGATGATTTTATGCGCTACTTCTGGGGTTTGAAATTCCATTAAATATCTAAAGCGTTCTTCAATCGCATCCAACTGGGAAGCTTCTTCTAAAATGGCAATTTTTTGGTTTAATTCTTCAAGCCTAGTGGGGTCTGGTTGCTCGGGGGGAGTTTCTGGCAAAGTAACTCCTAATTCATCAAGGATGCGGAGTTGCTCTGGAATGCAAAAAACCTGTTCGATCATGGCAATAGTTTTGTCGATGGCTTCTTGGTCGCCGCTTTGTAATTGGCAAGTCAAAACTTCACCTAAAATAGCTTTCTTCTGCCAAGGAATGACTTCTTCGGATTCAATTTCGGCGCGGATGTCTTCGAGAGAAGCCGAGCAAGATTGCGCGATTGGCTCTGACTCTATTGTTGGAAGAGGTGGTTTTGGTTTGGGTCCGGGCGGCCGCGGCTTGGGTGGCCGCGGTTTGTGTTGGAAAATAAAACGGTGAGATTCTTCCATGTTTTTGTTTTTATTTTGAATTCGATCTTTAAATCATACCATAATTATCCTAAGATGCCAAGCTTCCTTTTTATGATTTCTAGATTGCCAGCTTGTTTTTCGAGGCGCTTGTAAAGTGCAGAAACTACTATCTGCAGCTTGGTGCCGTCTTTTTTGACAATGGTTATGTAATTGGCCCAGATGAATTTTTTGTAGCGGACGTCTTGAATGTCACTTTTTTGAAGGACAAAATATTCCTGTTTGAATTTATTGCCACCAAAATTGCTACGAAGAAATAAGAACTGATCATCGCGAACAGCCATAATATATGGAGTTTGAGCAAGCAATCCAAACATTAAAAACAAAATCCAAGACTTGTTTTTTACACAATAAACATAGGCTTCGAGCTCTGCGCCTTGGGTATATTTTTTAATTTCTTGAACGACTTCCGCGTCGAATGTTTTCATAAGGTAAGGTTTACAGTTTAGTGCCTCTACTTTAGTATGATTTTCCATTTAATTAAAACTTTTTTATGAAAAGACTTCTGGCCACAATGGTTTTCGCTTTGATTTTGAACGGCTGTTCTTATTCGGAAATCAAATTAGCCCAGTATAAAAGTGATGTGGAAGTGACTGATCGCGAGGGTAAAGAGCATGTGGAACGGACGGAAGTTGTGACAATTACAGAATTTGATCCCGAAGAATTAATTGCGACTATTCCGGCGGAGATGAATTTGAGTGTGCCTTTTTATTCTCAAGCACCTTATGGAAACTGGGGCATGCCGTATCAGGAGGCGTGTGAAGAGGCGAGTTTACTTTTGGCGTGGTATTACGTGAATGATGAGTGGCCCACCAAAGATGAATTTGAGGCTGCAGAATTGGCGATGGTGGACTGGGAAATTGAGTATTTTGGGCAATATGAACACACGGACATTACGCAAACCGCAGAAATGGCGAGTGAATATTTGGGTTTTGATAATTGGGAAATTTTGGAAAACCCGACCGCGGAAGATTTAAAAATGACCCTGGCGTCTGGACATCCAATTGTGGCCCCTTTTGCCGGACGTTATTTAGGAAATCCTTATTTTACAGGTTTGGGCCCGGTTTATCATATGTTGGTAATTAAGGGGTATGACGATGATGAATTTATTACAAATGACGTGGGCACGCGGCACGGTGAAAACTTTGTGTATTCCTATGACACGATTATGAACGCTCTGCATGATTGGGATGATAGCGCTTCTTATGACGATGAGGGGATTTTGAATGGAGGGAAGAAGGTGTTGGTTTTGAAGAAGGGTTATTAGGGTTGACACAAGCAGATAATGCTCTAAGGTATAATCCAAATCCCCATTCACCCACCCCCAAATGCCACCCGATACTCCATCTTATGACGAATTGGATACTAATGTTACTAGTTTTGACTTTGATGAAGCCGAGATTGAAGCTGAAATCGCTGAATTAGAAGCCGCTGGCTTTACTATCCCAGTACAAGAATTAAGATTTAACGAAGATACTTGGCGTGTAGAAGCTGCATTCTCTGATGAAGCAATTGAAAGAGGAGAAGCTAAAATAGATGAGGTTGTTGCAAAAATTCAAAGAGGCGAGCCTTTAACGCCGGATGAAAATCACGTCCGGGTAATGCTTGCAGCCTTACAAATGAGAGGGACTTCCTCTTCAGAGGATCTTATTAAAGCTATCCCTGAGCGATTCAGAGAAGTTTCCTTCCAATTAACCAATCTTTGTGCTGAGCGCCCGGCAGAATTCCAATATCCTCAAGACGGAGCTCTTCGTGCTTTAGCCACTATTGACTTAGAGGCTGCGAGAGAAAGCAATATTAGACCTGATGATGTCAAAGAATTACAATTACTAAGATATATCGGCACAAAATATATAGAAGGTGAAGACCCTAATGTTACTTTGGCAACTGCCCTTAAAGGACACCCAGAAGAGAAAAAAATGGGACATCACATAGAAACTATTGTTCAAAAACTAGCTAATGCTTTTCTCGAGGCTCAGCCTCCAGGTAGTGGTGTTTCTTTAACCCAGATTCCCAGCGAGCATTACAAGGCTGCAGTTCGCGGAGAAGACGGTGTCTTAGATGCTACTAAAACCCTCCAGAACATGAAAATACGCCTCGGAACAACCCCTCGACCAAATCAACTTCCTCCATTAATTAGTCTGATTTTTACTCGTAATGACGAAACCAATTCTAAACTTTTATTAAAAGTTTTAAGTGATCAAGACCTTAGAAGGATGGCTCTAGTCTATGCAGTGGAGGCCGCTCCAGGAGAAAATAATCAACACTTATTTATAGGTTTAAAAAAAGATCGAGAACTTTGGACCGGTGCTGCTGGACAGGACCATCTTGGAACTTCAAATATTCAAGCCGAAGATTTAACATATCTTGTCTCTGTTTTGGAAGAAATGGAAATTCCTCAATCGAAAATTCAAGCTGCCATTCTTAGAGGAACTCCTGACACCCCTGAAATCCGACCAGTCGTGATTGACGCCAAAGAAATGAAGGCCCGAGCAAGTTTATGCCAAGCTGCTTTAAAAAACATCGGTGTCTTAGAAGAAGAAAGTGGCGTTACTATTGCCTCGCCGGCCCTACGCAGCGCCCTAAAAACTTATCCTAAAAAACCTCAGCCACGCGCCCTAAAAATTGTTTTTCCTTTTTCTTTAAACAATCGAGCCGCCTTCACACAAGCCACTCAATCTCGAGACATTACAGATTTACCATCAAAACATGTTTCCATGTTTGCTCGGTGCGAAACTGTTCCCAGCGCCCGATTTGAGACAGCAATTGAACAACAATTAGCCGCCATTAACACCAGCTTAGCCCTGGTTGCTAACCCCGTTGATCTAGGAGAGCCTCTTATTGATGACATCCCTCGAAACCAAACTTTAGACTGTTTTTTAAAAGATTTAGGTACCTTATTCGCTCTTTTAAGAGGACTGCATGCAAATTATAACTGTGAAGGTATGGGGGTTGGTTTTCATGATGAAGATAATCGTCCTTTAAAAAGCCCGCAGTTCCCCAATGTGACAGTTTTTATAGATGAACGAAAAATGTTTGCCAGTATTCTTCAAGGTTGTTGCGAAGCCGCTGGGCAGAGTTATTCAACCCTCTCCTTTTCTCCTGATGAAATCCAACAAATTTTTGAAAAATTAATTACTGATTGGGAGTCTGCGCCGCCAACTTCGCCCCCTAGTTGGGGCTCAACACGAGAATCTCCGACTCCCGAAGGATTTCAGAGTTTTGTTGATTTAATTTTGCCGTCAATGATGGAACGGAGCATGGAACTGCTCGAAAAGCCGGATCCGAGCGTAGCAGTGCCTTTTGCTAATTTTAACGATTTAAACACGTTTGCCTCTAAACACAAAGCCCTGCGTCGCGTCCCTAAACAGGCTGAAATCGAGGATGAAGAAAATGAACTCAAAAGACTCATAAGCTCCTGTAAAAACAATGCCAGTGTTGGTGATGTTAAAGGAGACGTAGTTGGGATTTCTAAATTTACCAAACGTTGCCCTCAAATTAAGCGCTGCCACATCACGCGTGAAAATCCAGATCCAGTTAACATTGTTTATGTGGGAAACATTGCTTGTCAGGGATTTTTTGAAATTGAGGTTAAAGGGCAACTCACTCGCTTAGACTGGAAAATGGATCCACAAGGTGAAATAACCGCTGTTATTGATGATCAAGAAAGAGATAAAAATTGGTTTAGCCAACCAAAAAATCAAAATGCTGGTCTTTTGAACCTTTATCGCGAAATGCGCCATGTTGTTTTGGGTGGATTAGATCAACACTTAGTTAAAAAGGAAAGAAAGATCAAAAAAACCATTGAAAGATCAACTGATCCAACCAAACCAACTGTTACTATTCCTGGGAAAAAGGGTTCACTTAAATTGCGTGCTCGACCACTACAACTTTTTCACGCTGACAGATCACAATCCACACCCAATCCTGATGAGCCGAGTAGCTTAGAAGAAATCGCTCAACAAGTTTTTGAAATTATCGCCAAAATCCGAGCTGGAGGAAATGTAGAAACCGAAGAGATTGAAAATTTACGTATTTATATTCAAGACACTGTAACAGAGGGTGGAGTGCGTCACTCAATTCCAATCCCAATGGAGCCGCTACCAATACTTATTGCTGTAGCGAAAGGAGATTTGGATAAAGAGGATGTTTTTTTTAGTGATCCAGACGAACAACGAAGCACTGTCCGAGGAGGTTATAGCGGCCACACTCATAAAATGGTGCCTTCTATTCGTGTTTGCGAACAAAATTCACGAAGCGAAGATTCAAAAACTCGCCTCCGCTTAACTGAGCAAGCACTAGGTATCAAATTATTAAAAAAGGTCGCCGGTAAAACCACTGTCACCATGAATCCCAGTGATCCAAACCGGCCAGACTCTGGAATTGAAGCTATTGTTTTAAGTACACAAAAACATGTTGAAGCGGCCCTTCAATCCGAAGAATTAGATGATGTTGCTTCGATGTCTATAGAGGAAATTGAAGAATGGATGCGAGAAAGTATCAAAGAAGCACTCCAGTCTGGACGACTAAGTGACGCTGCTTTTATTTCTGTAGAAGAAATGGAGGAATGGCTTAGATCTCAAGCTCGAGATGAAGAACCGGTTGATAATCCCAACATCCATCCTGACGCCTTAGAAAAAATCTTGGAGATCTCTACCTGCGCAGTTCATAACTATTTAGATGATGGCTCCATTGCCCACCCGATCCGCCGTCGTATTCGCCAAGTAGTGCTTAAAGCCCCCCAAAAACCACAATTTAGAGAATTTGAGTTAACTTCTCTGCAAGGAGCGGAAGAATTGCTGGCTTAAGAACTTTTGGCTTTAAGCAATTGTGTCAGCGACCCAACCAAAAAGCTTGTTTGAAGTACAAGCCCAATCGCAAAGGCAGCTGGGATGGCGAATAGCCCGAAATCTTCGAGTAAATAGGCGCTGGAAAACATGGTAAGGGCAATGGTAGAAACGTGGATTAACGAGGGACGCCAGGTGTTTTTAAGGGCGTAATGTGAACGGGCGAGGAGATGAACTACGCTTTCGAGCGGAACAGAGAGACAGTACACCATCAGGAGTGAGGAAGTGGCTATAACAGCGGCTTGGTCGAATTTGCCGCCGCCGAGCAGGATGTTGATAACTGGGTAGCTAAGCGCGGCTAGCGCTGCGGCGGCTAGCGCGGTTAATCCAAAAACTGTGAGGGCTTTGGTTCGAACGAGATGGCTGAATTCAGAAAATTTCTTTTTGGCGGCGAGACTAGATAAGTTAGCAAAAGCAGCCAAGGCAATGGCAATGCCGATGAGGCTAACTGGAACGCTTTGGAAATTACGAGCAAAAGCATAGATTGTAACGCTGCCTTCTTCTAGTTGAGAGGCTAAACGGACAAACCACCATAATAGAATCTGCCACATGCCAAGTTGGGCAATACGAGGGATCATTAAATGAATTGTTTCTTTGATTTCCGGGCTCATTTTAAGGCAAAAATTTGGACGCCAACCATAACGAATCATGGATGGAGTGCGGATTCCTAAATGGAGTGCAGCTCCAAGAATTGTTCCCATTACCAGGCCAAACACGCCATAAGTTGGCGCAAAAGCGAAGACTCCGATAATGATGCCAATATTGTACATGACTGGCGCCAGGCCGTACCACATGAACTCTTTGATGGAGATGAGGGCGTTTCCAAAAGTGTTGGAAATTGCGAACAAAATTGGGGAGAGGAGCATTAAGCGCGTGACATTGATGTACTCGGCTTGCTTAGCAGCGTCGAATCCAGGGACTAGGAAATTGGTGAAATAAGGGAGGACAAGAGCAAAAATAGCGCAAGCAATCACGAGAATAACGAGCCCATAACTAATAATTTGATTGGTGTATTTGAGGGCTTTGTGGCGTTCTTTTTCGTCTAGTTGAGAAAAAATTGGGACAAAAGCAGCCGAAAGTGAACCTGTTACGAGTAAAGCGAGGAAAAAATCAGGAATTACAAAAGCGGCGTTATAAATGTCGAGCTCAGAAGAAGCTCCAAAAGTGACCGCAAAAGTCCGATCTCGAACTAATCCTAGAAAATAACTAAGCCCAGAAGTAAAAGTAAGGGCCAGAGCCGTGTGAAAAAGAAGATTCTTAAAACCTCCGGCTTGTTGTTTTTGAGCACGGAGTTTAGCGAGGATTTTTTTCATTTAAGAGGGTTTGGCCGTGTTTTCTAAAACTTGTATCCGGATTGTAGGATACTGTTTTATTAAAATCAAGCAACGAATTTAGATTCCAAGCATTGTTTTAAGCTCTTCAAAACTCTTAAAATAAGGATAGGAAGGATGTTGAGCCACTGCCATTTCTCCTTTTATAATATGTTCGTACCCTAACTCTGACAATTTATCAAAAATAGCCTGTTTTTTCTCTTCATACCAAGGGTAAGCAGACCACACCTCAAAAATAATTGGTGGAAACTGATTAGTTTCTAAAAATTTTTCAGCCCCTTGAATAACCTCTAATTCCATTCCTTCAACATCTATTTTTAAAAGTGAGCACTTAGGGGTAGAGCCTTCTGAAATCAAACTATCTAGAGGAATAGCTTTTACTTCTTCCGAGCTGGTGACTTCTTTTTCTTTGCGACCTTTTCTAATATTTTCATCAAGAGATGTTGCTCCAATATTAGTACTCCTAGAATAATCAACTACCGGAATTGCTATTTTAGAAAGCTTATTACTGACTGCTAAATTGTGAGGAAAAACATTATCTAATCTGTTAAGGAAAGTGTTTCCACAAAGTTGATTATAAACTATTCGTTGTGCTTCGTAGCTATAAACTTGCCCTCCATCTTTAGCGATCATATTCCCCACGGGGACAGCATAAGCTCCTAAATTTGCGCCCACATCATAAACATGTGGAGTTGGCACATCTTTTAAAAGAAATTGTGTTGTTTTTAAGGTTGTTGGCTCCCAAGTGCCATATTTAATCAAAGCCTTGGAAATAAAATCTTCGGTGCTAAACACTAAAAACTGACCAATTGTCGTTTGAATTAAATTTATTCTAGGAAGCATTTTTGTTTTTTAAATCTGTTAAGTATACCAAATTTTTCACTAAAAATAAATAGCTAACCCTAAGGTTAACTATTCTGTGGCGGGGACGACCGGACTCGAACCGGCGACCTTCTGCGTGACAGGCAGACGCTCTAACCAACTGAGCTACGCCCCCGTAATGTAGTTGTGGCCGCGTAAGGTGGCCATAGCCACTTTAATAGCAGCGAACGGATGATAACGTGGATTTTTGAATTCGTCTAGGAAATTTTTGAATTAAAACATATTTAAAAATAACTCCTTTCAAATTATGGAGTTATTGAGGTTGAGATGGGATGTTGCTCGAAGAAAAAGGTTTTGGGTGGGAGAGTGGCCCGGGGAGCTATGTCGCCCCCCGGGCCTAGGTCGTAGGACGTGGGGCGGGACGGACAGAAGCTAGCTGGCTAGACTAGTCCTGGACGGGCTTCGGGGGCTTGGGTGCGGGGCACTTGGTGCCGGCGAAGGGGCGCTCGTCCTCGGGGATGCACTCGGGGCAGCCGACGCTGTCATCGTCGCCGTCGAGGGCCGGGCACTGGTCGTCCTTGTCGTAGACGCCGTCGCCGTCCGCGTCCGGGCAGGTGGTGCCATCGTAGGGCGTCTTGGCCTCGATGATGGCCGCGACGTCGACGCACACCGGGCAGCCGCTGGCGCCGTTTTCGCCCTCGGCCAGGTTCTCGCACCAGTCGGACTCGTCGTCGATGGTGTCGCCGTCCTGGTCGCAGATGGTGCCCATGTACTGGCTGTTGCCGAGTGCGACGACGTCGACGCACTCCGGGCAGCCGCTGAAGTCTTCGGGGGCTTCCCAGGCCTCGTCGGCGTCGTCGGGCTTGCCGGAAAAGACCGGGCAGTAGTCGTTGCGGTCGGTGAGGCCGTCCTCGTCGGCGTCGACGGGGACGTTCGGGTCATTGTCTTCGCTGTCCGGGATGCCATCGTCGTCGTTGTCCAGCTCGGGGCAGCCATCGTCGGACTCGAAGCCATCGTCATCCTCGGGCACCTCGGGGCACTCATCGTGGATGTCGGTGATGCCGTCGCCGTCGGTGTCCAGGGGGACGGTGGGCTGCAGATCCTCGAAGTCGCGGATGCCGTCACCGTCGGCGTCCTTGCGCGACTGGGTGAGGGCGTGGTTGTCGATGGACGTGGCGATGCCGTCGATGGACTCGGTGAGCCCCGGCACGGTGACCGTCACCGAGAACTCGGTCGGAATCTCAGCGGGCTTGCCACAGCCGCCGAAGGTGAGAGGGATGGCCAGAATGGCCAGAAGGCTCGGGATGAGCAGTTTGTTGGTACGCATGATCGATTCTCCAAATGCCGCGTTCGACGCGGCGGAATCACGTGCTGCACGGTGGCAGCTTCTAGGTTGTGCGCTCAAGGCGCGGTAGCGAGCGCCACAGGGGACGCAAGCTGTCCGTGGCCGGGATGGCCTTACTCGAGCACAGAGCTCCAAATGCTCGAGCACGACTATCGCGTAATTATAAAAACTACGAAACAGGCGTACTCGAGCATTTTATTACCTTTTTCTTCAAGCAAACAAAATCTGTGGACAAGTGACGTTAGCGCCTAAAAAATAGAGCCAAAGCCTACTATCCCACAGGCTTGTTCGCTTGAAGCTTGTTTTCAAAGGGCAGCCTTTTTTCAAGGCACAATACGCCCCCACAAAAAAGGATCTAATTTAATCATATTTAGCCAAATTTGTCAAGGCCTGTTACCCCAATTGACCAGAAGTGTGGTATATCATGTGGCCATGAAAATCGGCATAGACGCACGCATGTATTCTTCTTCGTTTACCGGCATTGGTCGGTATGTCTACGAATTAACGCGGCATTTGTTCGAAATGGACACCCAAAATGAGTACGTTTTATTTATGAATGAGCCGGAGTTTTCAAAATTTGAGCCGCCAAATGAACGTGTTCGCAAAATTTTGGTGAATGCACGGCATTATTCGTGGGGTGAACAGGTTAAATTTGCGCGAATATTGCGGCGCGAGAAGTTGGATCTGGTTCACTTCACACACTTTAACGCGCCGCTTTTATATCGTGGCCCAAGTGTGGTAACCATCCATGATTTAACCCTATCTTTTTTCCCGGGGAAAAAGATGACTTCTTGGCTGCACCGGATGGCTTATCACCTGGTTTTAAAATCAATTGTAAAGCGTTCAAAAAGCGTAATTGCGGTTTCTAAAAACACTAAAAAAGATTTGCTGAAACTTCTTAAAACTTCTTCTGAAAAGGTGCAAGTTATTTATGAAAGCGCAGCTAAAGAATTTAAGCCCAGTGATGCTCCAAAAGAAAACTTTTTTCTTTACACCGGGGTTTGGCGTAATCACAAAAATTTGGTGAATTTGTTAAAGGCTTTTGCAAAATTATGTGAACAAGATGATTTTAAGGGGAAGTTAGTAATTACAGGTCGCGAAGACCCACATTACCCAGAAGCTAAACAAACTATTAAAGAATTAAAATTAGAAAACCGTGTTGATTTGCCAGGTTTGGTTTCGGAATCGGAATTATTAGCGCTTTATCAAAAAGCAAAAGTGTATGTTTTACCGTCTTTTTACGAAGGTTTTGGCTTAACTCCGCTGGAATCAATGGCTTCGGGAACACCGGTAGTGGCTTCTAATACGTCTTGTATCCCAGAAATCTGCGGTCCTGAAAATGCTCGCTTTTTTGACCCCTATCAGGTTGAAAATATGGCAAAAGTAATGAGTGAAGTTTGGTTTGATGAGGCCTTACAAAAAGATCTGCGTGAACGTGGGCTTGAACGTGTTAAAGATTTTTCGTGGAAACAAATGGCAAAAGAGACTTTTAAGCTATATAATCAGTTCCCTTAACGCCCTGTCTGATGGGAAAAGATCATTTTACACAACTAAGCAAACTCCTTCCAAAAATCACTCAACGTTACAACTTGGGACGTCAAGTTAAAGGCGCCTTAGTTTGTCACCATTTTGGGAAAATTGCGCATAAGCTCTGGAACGATTCTGTTGACGAATCAATTAAGGCAGCCTCGTTTAAAGATGGTGTTTTGAAAGTTGTGGCTAAAGATTCTGGCTGGGCTCAACAGGTTCAATTTAAGCGAGTTGATATTTTGCTAGAATTAAGAGCCGCATGTCCGGATATTCCCATCAATGACCTAAGAATCAGGGTTTTCACTTGACTTTTGGCTTACTCAAGCTACACTAGCCGTCGCAACCTGTTTTATTCCTTAAACTCCTGATTGATTGTTAAAAATTAGACTCACTAAAACCGGCAAGAAAAGTCAACCTAGTTATCGTATTGTAGTGGCGGAACACACCGCTCCTATTAAAAGTAAGTTTGTAGAAATTATTGGAAACTATAATGTTTCTCGAAATCCACGTGAACTTACCGTTGATCAAGATCGTGTTAAATATTGGATGTCTGTTGGGGCTCAGCCCTCTGATTCTGTGGCTGTTCTTTTGAAAGGATTAGGAATGGAAGGAATGGATAAATATATTGGTGCCCGTGATTTAAAGCGTAAGAAAAAGAAAGCTTCTGAAGAAGAGGAAAAGAGTGGTGGTAGTGCTGAGGTAACTGAGGCTCCAGCGGAAGAAAAAGCTGAGGAGGTTCCTGTTGAGGAAGCTAAAGAAGAAGAAAAAGTCGAAGAGGCTCCTGTTGAGGAGGTTAAAGCTGAAGAAACAAAGGAAGAACCTGCCAAAGAAGAAGCCCCTGCCGAAGAAGCTTCGGCTGATGATTCACCTGAAACTCCTGCTTCTGAAGATTCTGATGAAAAATCTGAAGAAGCTTCGTAAATTTAACCTTATTTACTATGAACGATTCGCAAGGTATTGACCGCGATTTTATTGAGTATGTTGTTAAACAAATCGTGGATGAACCAGATTTGGTTGAGGTTATTCGCAGCGTTGACGAACTTGGTGTACTTATTACATTAAGAGTTGGCCCGCACGATATGGGTAAAATTATTGGAAAGAGTGGCCAAACAGCCAAAGCTCTTCGTATTTTGCTTCGCGTGATTGGTTCCAAAAACAATGCTCGTGTAAACCTAAAAATTATTGAGCCAGATGGCAGCGAGACTCGTGCTCCTCAAGACGAGACTCCTGTTGCGGAGACTGCTCCAGCCGAAGAAGCTCCTGCTGAAGAGGCCCCAGCAGAAGAAATTCCAGCTGTTTTAGAAGAAGAAGTAGCTGACCTTCACGCTGACATGCCAGAAGAGGTTTAAAATCTTTTCTGAGAAACTCGCAATTTAAAGCCCTTGCTATTAGTGAGGGCTTTTTGGTTTAATGATTGCATGATCGAAGATAATAATGCTTCCTCCATTATCGACGCTGCCGAGCAGTTTGATATCCTTGAGATTCTCAACCGCGGAATTGCGTATGCCATTATCATTGCTGGTTTTTTATCAGTGGTGTTCATCTTTTTAGGTGGTATTTCGTTTATTCTGTCTGGTGGTCAAGAAGACAAGATCAAACAAGCGGTTAGCACTATTCGTTATGCGATCATCGGCCTTATTGTGACAGTTATGGCAATTGTAATTGTTGGACTCGTGGGCCGAGCCTTAGGTTTGGATATTATCCAATACCTAAACCCTTCCGATATTTTCGAAACTGTTCGTGAGCTAACCTCTCAAGCAGGGGATAGTGGGAACAGTGGAATCGAGCGGTTAGAGTAATTTAAGAAGGAATTTGCATGACGGATCAAAAGCCTAAAAAGTTTGTGGTAATTGACGGGCACGCCCTGATTTATCGTGGATATTATGCGTTGCCGCCTTTGACTACTCAAAAAGGCGAGCTAGTGAACGCTGTTTTTGGATTTACGAGCGTGATGCTGAATATGTTAGGAAAACTACGGCCAGATTATTTGGCCGTAACTTTTGATTTGAAAGCCCCAACTTTTCGGCACGAAGCTTATGAAGATTACAAAGCTACACGACCCGAAACTCCAGATGATTTGATTGCCCAAGTGCCGCGAATTAAACAAATTGTAGAGGCTTTCAAAATTCCTATTTTTGAACAAGCCGGGTTTGAAGCAGATGACATGATCGCGACTTTGGCTAAAAAAATTGAGGATTATCCCGAGGTGGAAATGGCTATTTTGACTGGAGATATGGATTTAACCCAACTAATAACAGATCAAGTAAAGGTAGTGGCGCCAATTTCTGGCTTTCATGAAGTGAAAAATTATGATGCTGAAGTTGTTTTTGAAAAATACGGTGTCCGCCCTGATCAAATGGTGGATTACAAAGCCTTGGTAGGGGACACGAGTGACAATATTTCTGGAGTGCCTGGCATTGGAAAGAAAACTGCGTCTAAATTGTTACAAGAGTATGAAACTCTAGACGGTGTTTATGAGAATTTAAGCGACTTAAAAGGCGCGATGCTGAATAAACTGGAGTTTGGGCGAGAATTAGCTTATAAGTCGCAGGAGCTCGTACAATTACGTTTTGATGCACCGATGGATTTTGACTTAGAATCTTGCCAAACACATGAAGTTGATGGCGGACAAGTTCGCTTACTATTTGGTGAATTAGAATTTCGGTCGTTGTTGCAAAAATTCGATAATTTGCAAAATTCCTGGCAGACGGAAAACCAACAGGCGCTGTTTTAGGGTAATCTTTTATTGCGCTTTTTAAGGAAATGTTTTGTACATATTGATTTTTGAAGATGCGTGGGGCGGGGGACGATTTTTTGGCTTAAACAAGCGGAAAATCGTGATTTTTAGGGTGTTTTTCATTTTGGCTACTTTTTTCGTGTATTTTTTGGACTTTTTGAGATTTTGTGGGATTTTAATATTTTGTTTTTTATGAAATTAACAGGTTTAAATAACGCTTGGTGTACAATTAATTTACTCACTCTGATTTGCGTGTAATAAATTTGTTCGCCAAAAAGGCTTAATTTTTGGCTTAAAATAGCCGTTTTTTGGCTTTTTTAAGGGCTTTTTTCGCATTGGGGCTGGAGGGGGTTTTTGGCTTAAACAACCCCAAAAAACTGCATCACTTTTTTGTACAAATGGCTTAAATAAGCGCTTTCCTAGGGGAAAAGCTCTTGCGCGGACCTTTTTGATGCTCTATAGTCAGCCCAGATTTTCTGACATTAACTTAATCGCCCATGGCCAAAAGTCATGTTATTGCTGGTCTCGATATTGGTAGCTCCAAGATTCGGACTGTCGTAGGAACACTCGGAGAGAAATCTTCGGATCTTAATATTATTGGTGTTGGTGTAGCTCCTTCTATGGGGCTTCGCAAAGGCCGCGTTATTGACGTGGAAGAAGCCATTAATAGTATTTCTTCTTCATTAGAAGACGCGGAACGAATGTCTGGTGAACCAATCAATCATGTTTTCCTTGGTATTGGAGGAGGGCACTTGGAATCTATGGATTCTAAGGGTGTGATTGCTGTCCCAGACGGTAACGAAATTACAGAATCAGACGTAAATCGTGTTTTAGAGGCAGCTCAAGCTGTGTCTATTCCTTCGAATCGTCGAATTCTTCGTATTATTCCTAAAGCCTTCACTGTTGATGAGCAAAAAGGAATCAAGTATCCAGTTGGTATGACTGGTATTCGCTTAGAAGTTGAAGCTCACTTAGTAACTGGATTAACTCCAGCGATTGCTAATATTGAAAAATGTGTGCACCAAGCTGGTGTAGACGTAGATGACATTATCCCAACTGGTTTAGCTGCTGCTGAATCTGTGCTTTCCAAGCGTCAAAAAGAGCTTGGTGTAGTAGTAATTGATGTTGGTTGCGGCGGAACTTCCGTAGTGGTGTTTGAAGAAGGAACAACTCTTCATACCGCTACTATCCCTGTTGGTGGTGAAAGTGTAACCAATGACATTGCTATTGGTCTTCGCACTTCCATCGACACCGCTGAAAAGATAAAGATTGAATATGGATCTTGTACTCCAGAAGATGTTAATGAACGCGAAACTATTGATCTTTCTTTGATTAGTAAGATTGATACGCAAACCGTTTCTAAACGTCACATGTCTGAAATTATTCAGGCTCGTTATCACGAAATATTTGTCTTAGTAAAAGATGAGCTAGCTAAGATTAACCGAGACGGCATGCTTCCAGCTGGTGTTGTTCTAACCGGCGCTGGTGTAAAAATGCCTGGAGCAGTTGATTTAGCTCGAGAAACACTTAATTTACCAGTTCAAGTAGGCTTCCCTCAAAATTTCGAGGGAGTTGTGGATAAGATTGATGACCCAGCTTATTCCACGGCTATTGGTCTCGCGATTTGGGGCTCTCGTTTTGAGGGGCATTCTTATCGTCTAGATTTCCGCAGTTTAAACTTGGGCAAAGCACTTCACAGCGTCAAAGGCTGGGTGCGGAGCCTCCTCCCTTAACAATTACTAATCCTTAAATACCTAACCCATGGCATCACAAAAAAAGGATGACCAAGATGCGGCTCTACGTAATCTTTTCTCATCATCCTCGCCTAAACGGCACAACATGGAAGTCACTCCTGACATCACGCCAGTGGCTCAAATCAAGGTTATTGGTTTGGGAGGCGGTGGCTCAAATGCAGTGAACAGAATGGTTAAATCCAATGTTCGCGGCATTGAATTTTTAGCAGTCAACACTGACTCACAAGCTCTTTACCATTCCGAAGCTCCTTCCAAAATTAATATTGGAAAAGCTACCACTCGTGGACTTGGCGCTGGCGCCAACCCAGAAGTTGGTAAGCAAGCAGCGGAAGAAAGCTCTGAAGAGATTAAATCCATGCTGCAAGGTGCAGACATGGTGTTTATTACCTGTGGACTTGGTGGTGGCACCGGAACTGGTGGCGCTCCTGTAGTTGCAGAAATTGCCAAAGAACTTGGCATTTTAACTGTGGCTGTTGTGACTAAGCCTTTCTCTTTTGAGGGAGCGCGTCGCAAAGTTCAAGGTGAAGAAGGCCTAGAAAACCTTAAAAACAAAGTCGATACTTTAATTACTATTCCAAACGATAAGATTCTTTCTTTAATTGATAAGAAAACTCCGTTGATGGACGCTTTCACGGTTGTGGATGATGTTCTTCGCCAAGGAGTGCAAGGAATTGCGGATTTGATTACTGTTCGCGGAATGATTAACGTTGACTTCGCTGATGTGAAAACTGTGATGGAAAATGCTGGTTCTGCTTTAATGGGAATTGGTTATGGAACAGGAGAAAATCGTGCCGCCGAAGCTGCTAAAGCAGCGATTGAAAGCCCACTTCTTGAGCTTGATATCGTGGGTGCGAAAGGAATCTTGTTCAATATTACAGGTGGAAACGATCTTTCTATGTTCGAAGTTGATGAAGCTGCTCGAATTATTACCGAAGCTGCTGATCCAGATGCCAATATTATCTTTGGTGCCGTGGTTAATGATTCTTACACTGGTGAAATTAAAGTTACCGTGGTTGCAACCGGATTTGATGAAAGCAAACGTGGTGGCGCAACTATGTACCGTGGCGGAATTGAAAATCGAGCAAGTGCTAATACTGCTCGCAAAAACCCAGTTAGTGGTGGATCTTCTTCAGAAGAAAGCTCTACTCCTAAAACTGCCGAAAACGAATTGGATATTCCAGCTTTCATTCGACGCTCAATGACCAAGTAAATTTACGAATTTTGAAAAAGCCCTGCCTGATGGTGGGGCTTTTTTGGTTCTATGTTAAAATTTGATTATGAAAAAATCGTTATTTCAATCTACAGCTTGGGGTAAGTTCCAGGCGGAGCTGCCGTCGCGAGGAAAATACTGGTTGCTGGAGGCAAACGGGGGGAGGGTGTTGGTGGTGCGACACGTTTTGCCATTTGGTTTATGTTGGCTAGGGATAGAAAGAGGGCCGATTTTGGAGAAAAAAGAGGCGTGGAAAAATTTATTTGAACAAATTAAAAAGTTGGCGCTTAAGGAAAAGGCCGTTTTTGTGCGGGTGGAACCGCCATCAGGAGAAAATGGGGATTTATTTGGAGGGAAAGGCTGGCGAAAAGCGCACGCTCATTATCAGCCAGAATGGACTTTGCGCGTTAATTTGGAGGGTACTGAGGACGAAATTTTGGCCCAAATGAAACCCAAAGGGCGCTATAACATTAAAGTCGCGCAAAAAAATAATGTTACAGTGCGGGCCAGTTCCGCCCCTGCGGACGTAACTGCTTTTTACAAAATTCTTAAACAAACGGGTGGAAGAGATGGATTTCACATTCATAACGAAGATTATTATCAAAAATTTATTGCGGCGGCAACTAAAAATAACTGGGGAACGTTGTATTTAGCAGAATATGAGGGTGAGGTGGTTGGAGGAGTGATTGCTACTTTTTACGGGGACACGGGCATGTATTATTATGGCGCATCTGCGTATGAGCATCGTTCTTTGATGGCGCCTTATTTAATTCAATGGACAGCGATGAAGGAGGCCAAAAAACAAGGACTTAAATGGTATGATTTTTTGGGGATTGCGCCGCCGGATGACCCAAAACATCCCTGGGTTGGCATTACCCAGTTTAAGAAAAAGTTTGGCGGAGAAATAGTGGGTTATGAAAAAGCCCGGGAATATGTTTTTAGGCCGTTGTGGTACCTGTTAATGCGTCTTAAAAAGAAGTTTTAAGCAACCCGACGTTCAAATTGATACGGAGCGGCTTTGGAAGTAATAAAGTCGCCATTTCTAGTTTCAGCTAAAATCTCCACAGAACGATAAGCTCCGGCTGGTAAATCTTTTTGTGCTGCCCATTCGGCTTGAAGAAGCATGTCGATAGCGTTTCTCATGCTGACATTTTTTTGAAAACCACCATCAAAGCCAAATTCTGGGCCAAGAGCGGCAAATCTTTGGTCAACGTAATCAACCGCGTTAATGTAGCGCTTAGCTTCGGCAGCAGTGGCTGGGTCAGCGGTGTCACCAAAATGATTTTCAATTGCTTTTCTATAGTGAGAATTTCGATTAGCCCCATCTAAAGATTGAGCAAACTCTTGGACATCATAATAGTCCATATCCATAAATAATTCTGTTTCGCGACGAGTTAAACGAAGGCCGTTTTTCTTAACTTTGGCGGCATCGCGCATATCATCTACAAAACGCATTTTTAAGGTTGTAAGGTCGTCTTCTTCGATTGTTTCTAGCGGCTTGAAGCGTGGTTTTAGAGGTTCAACTTCACGTCTTTCATGACGAGGAAGGGCTGTTGTTGCGACTTCGCCAGAAGTTAATTGTTGGTAGCGCTCGTATTCTTGCTGCATTCTTCCTTCATCTAAATTAATGTGAACACTTAAAAGTGGGGGAGCCTGAATATCTATAATTGTGTTTGAGTCTGAAAATTCAATTTCAATAACAATTTCTGGCAGATGCATGTCTGGGCTTTCGTTCAAGGTAATTATGAATGAGCGGTCTGATTTTTTTTCAATAGTTCCAGCCCCATCTAAGTCTCCGTTAGATTTGTTATGAAGAAAATTCAGAGAACCTTCAACGTCTTTTAACTCTTCAATGTCAAAACCTGTTAATGCTTCCTTTCTTTTTTCTAGTTCTCTAAATATGAATTCCATTGGGTTTTCAAGCATAGCGCTTCTAAGAGTGTCTTCGGCAAGAGTGTCTTTTAATTCTAATAATTCACCTCTGGTTCGGCCTAAAGTAGCAATTTGGCTAGCTGCTTCAATTATTTGTTCTTCATTCATTACTGCTCGCATTTTGCTTAACAAAGCGCCGACTATGGCGTGAGCAGCTTTTTTGTTTAATTCGATGGCAATTGTTAATCCAGGCACAGAAAGTGAGGCTTCGACGCTATCGTCAGTCTCAACCCATTCAATTTGCCCGTCAAAAGTGAGCCATTCATCGCTTTCGTAGCTTTCGTACATATCAATTCTAAATCCATCAGGAATTCCTCTAACAATAACGTTTTCCCCAAAGAATTTCTCTGTTTCGTCAAGAGCAAGATCTAAAGGTCTTTCGCTTTTTAAGAAATCTTGAAAGCGATCCATTTCAGCTTGAATGCGCGGTGGAAGGTTTTCTAGGCTAATAACAGGAGAGAAGTCTTCGAGAGGGGGTCTTTCGTTACGGTGGCGACGTTTACGATATTCGCGGTTATCTGATTCCTGCTCATCATTGCCATCTTCTCTATCGCGGCGATTTCTTTGTTCTGATTCTTTATCTTCTTTTTCATAACTTTCATCATATTTTTCTGAAAATTCGTCGTGTTGTTTTTGGAATTTTTCGCGATCTCCGGTTTGAAGACCACGAGCTACTGCGGCTTCGTATAAATCTCCTGTTACGCGGATGTAAACACCGCTTTGAGTAGCATTATAAAAACGTTCGTAGATATTGGCATTACTATTACCGAGTCCACTAGTTGCATTTCCTCCTTTTGTTAATTTCAAATATTTAGAACCGCTTTCTAGCAAAACAGCCATTCCAGCGTAGATTAAGTCGCTGCTGCTAGAAGGATTTTTGCGCTTAAATAAGCGTTTAATAAATCCGTTTAAATCTTTTATATTTTCTAAGCTTCTAATAGAAGGGGTTTGTACTTCACGCGGGCCACCAGAAGTACTTTCGCTAGATCTTTGTGGGCCCTGGGTTGGAGCAACTAATGTTCCATCTTGTGAAAGTACGGGGGCGGGACGACTACCAGTACGACTAGCAGCGGACCCTGGAACAGTTTCTTCGTTAAGAACAGCTCCTTGAGCGCCATCTCCAACAGCCCCTCCGGCAGAATGCTGTGGTGCTGCTGCTAAAGCGGCATCTAAAGCCACTAATAATAATTCTACTTGGCCGCCATCACCTACTAAAGATTCTATTACTGTGTCATTCTCTATTTTTTCCTTTAATTGTTGAAGGAGAGCGTCTCGTTTTTCTGTTAAATTAGTGTCTCCAGAGGCAATAAAGTCTACTGTCCGGGCCTCTAAGGCGTCTATTCCTACTTGGCGACGAACGGAACGCTTGGCTTCAATTTTTTGACCAACTTCTGTTTCGAGGGCGGTTACTTCTTCTAAAACTTGGGTGATTTCTTCGTCTGTGTTAGCGGAAGGAAGTCCTTCTGAGGGGGCTACTTGGTTTACTAATTCATTTTTCTTGGTTGTTAACGCCCCACCTTCTGGTTCTAATTTATCGATGTCTCCGCTAAGGGCGGCTAGGCGTTCTTCAGCATCTTTTCTTTTGGCTTGGCGGTCGGCTTCAACAGCGGCGTTTAAGGTTTGTCCTAAAATTCCGATTGTGGCTAGTACGCTTTCTAGATTTTCAATTGTGTGTCCTTTCGCAGAAAGACCTGCTAATCCTTGCTCTGCCTGGGCATAAGCTAGGGTTGCGACGGCTTTTTCACTTTCTGGGACGCGATTTAAATCTGTTGCTTTACGGGCTGCCAGAGAAACTGTTAAAAGAACCACATACGCACTAACAGCGCTGCTTTCAAACTTATCAAGTCCGGTTATTTGACCTTGTAAAACACTATACTCATCGTAATAAATAAATCCGTCTGGGGTTGCGCGTTGCTCTAAATTTGCTTGGGTGCCTGCTATGCCTGTTTTGGCAGAAATAATCCCCGCCGCGCCTTCAAACGTCATGCTTGAATCAAAAGCAACAAGCTGGGCCTCTAATCTACCGAGTTTTCCCATTAAATTTTCTGCTTTTTCGGCGCCTTCAGCCATTTTTGCCTTGGCTTTTTCCTGATTCGTGTCTTGAAGAGCAAGCATTGATTCGTGCCATTGTTCAAAGGTTGGAATTTGTTCGATTTCCATAACTTTATTGCCTCGTAGTCTTTGCCTTAAAGGTCTTCCTTCTAATTGAGCGGCTATTTCGGGACGTTGCTCTATTTCTTGAATAGCCGCAAAAGCAACTGCGTCATCAGTGCGTATATATGATGAATTATGATTTTTCGCGGTGTCTGGGTCTTGAAATTGCCAACGAATTGATTGATGAGTCATGTCAAAATCAATCCATTCCATTTTATCTTGAATATGTAAATTGGCTTTAAACTCTGCTTCGACACGAGAACGAAAAGCTGCTTGAACTTCATCAGATGCGTAGAGATACAAAGGTGATGACAAATATCTTTCCCCTTTATATTCTTTTAATACTTTTGGAACAGTATAATCTGCAATTGGATTGTCTCCACTGATTAAAGATTCGTCTTCTAAGGCAATTTCCTCTAAGGCATCTATAAAACTACATATCTCTCCTTTTTCTAGAGACTCTGTTTCAATACGATTTAGTTCGGCCAAAATTGATTGCGTGTCACTGCCAGCGCTTTCTATCGAGCCCTGTGCTTCTGTAAAATCACTTCTTAGTCCACCAGAGCCAGGAAGAATAGTTGTTCTTTCTAGTCCCGTTAGCCCAACTAATTCATGCAAAACTCTTTCTGTTATTTGTGTGTGCTCCATGTAAAAGTCTCTTTTCCTGTTTAGTTCGCTTTCGTTTTCGTTAATATAATCGTATTCTAATTTAAATCCTGTATGAATGGCA
Source organism: Candidatus Peregrinibacteria bacterium (assembly GCA_018659585.1). Lineage (GTDB taxonomy): Bacteria > Patescibacteriota > Gracilibacteria > UBA1369 > UBA12473 > JABJMC01. The sequence continues at coordinate 8,228 of JABJMC010000035.1, read as the reverse complement.
TCAATTGCTTCTCCTGCCTCTTGAATAAGTTTTTCTATCTCTTCCGAAGGGACATCGTGATCGGCTAAGCTCTTTAAGTCTATTGTTATGCTTTCTAAGGCTCGGTCGCAGATTATTTTTAGTTTATCTGGGGTAATTATTACTCCTACTAAACTCAGATTTCCTTCTTGGTCGTCCTCTAAGAGCCTCAAATATGATTCGGCTTCAGCAGCAGTTAACGCACTTTCATTTTCCTCCATTTCAGTATCTGATCGTAAATCAGTTTCTTCTGAAATTGATCCTTTTCCGTAACTAGCCGCCCCTGTTTCATTTGATCTTTTCCATACTTCTTCCCAAAAAACTCTTCTATTTTCTTTAAACATGTCGATTTTGGTTTAAGGCTTGAGTGGTTTTCTTTTCAGCTTCGCGTTTTTCGTATTTCTCGAGAAGTTCGCGTTTTTTTCGCTTGTATTTCTTTTTTAATAGTTTGAGTTTATGAAGGGCTTGGCGACCCATGGCTTGATTACGAATAGCGGTGTCCATGTAGGCGCCTTGTTCTTTTTGTAAAGCTTGAACAGCTTGGATTTGTTTTTCTTCAGGCATTACGGCTAAGGCTTTTACTAATTTGCCTTGTAAGCCTTGCGGTAAAGACTGAATAGCAACAGAAGTGTTAACTAGTTCATTCATTTGCTGGCGCGGGTCTCCAAAGATGTGTTTTACCCGTTTTTGGGTATCATCCTGTGAAGAATTGTGTGCTTGAGAAGTAGCCATAGCTTTAAAATTTATTTTTGTTTCTATTTATTTTACCTTAAAAGTGATGTTTTTGCAAGGGGTTTGAGCGAGGCTTTTACTCCTCGTGCACTTTTTCGCAATGATCCAAATACAACTTCCCATTTAAATGATCTATTTCGTGCTGAATAATGCGAGCGTTAAATCCTTCAAGAGATAGGGTGATTTCTTGGCCTTTTAAATCTTGATAAGTAAAAATGATTTGTTTGTGGCGGAGAGTGTCGCCCCAGGTTCCAGGCACACTTAAACAACCCTCTTCCATTTTAGTCATTTCTTCGGACTGGTAAGTGATTTTGGGATTAATGAGGACAAGGATGAGTTCGTTTTTTGTCTCGGGATTAAGGCGGGCCACGGCGAGCTGAATAGACAAACCAATTTGGGGGGCAGCTAAGCCCACACCATTGATGTTATACATGGTTTCTTCCATGTCTTTGATGAGTTTGCGGAGTTTTTTGTCGACCTTTTTAACAGGCTTGGCGACCTCTCGGAGAATGGGATTATCTTCTTTTTTGGGAATATCGAGAATGGCCATTATTTGGATTCCTTATGAGATTTAAGTGAACGCTCAATAAATAAATCTATTTCATTTGTATCACCATCAAGGACGGCTTCGATTTGTTTGGATTCGTGTTTAGTGCGGTGATCTTTTACCATCTGATAGGGGTGCATAACATAAGAACGAATTTGATTACCCCAGGATCCTTCCACATGCTCGCCTTTGATTTCGCCAAGCTCTTCTAAATGATGTTGCTCTTTGAGGGAGACTAGCTTGGAGGCCAAGGCTTTCATGGCTTGTTGCTTGTTTTGAAGTTGGCTGCGTTCGTTTTGGCACTGAACAACAATTCCAGTGGGAAGATGTTTGATTCGGACCGCTGAATCAGTGGTGTTAACAGATTGACCACCATGTCCGCTAGCACGATACACATCTACTTTTAAATCTTCGTCTTTAATCTCAACTTCACCGGCTTCGATTTCGGGCATGACTTCTACTAAACAAAAAGATGTTTCACGAGTGTGTTTGATGTTGAACGGGGAAAGGCGAACTAGGCGATGAGCGCCAGCTTCTTCTTTTAAAAAGCCATATGTAAAATCTCCTTCGATGCGGATAGTGGCGGATTTAAGGCCAGCTTCTTCGCCGTCGGAACGTTCTAAAAGTTCGGTTTTCCAACCTTTGCTCTCGGCGTAGCGGGTGTACATACGAAGGACCATTTCGCCCCAATCTTGAGCATCGGTACCGCCAGCGCCAGCGTGAACAGAAAGAAGGACAGGGAGTTGGTCGTATTTGCCATTTAAGTAAAGCTGGATTTCTAATTTTTCAAAAGTTTGTTGGAGTTCGGTGGTTTTTTCTTTTAATTCATTGAATTCTTCTTCGTCCTTTACTTCGTTGATTACTCCTGATAATTCGTCGACATATTTAACGTTTTCTTCGAATTCTTCCCAGGAGGTGATGGTGTTTTCAAGCAATCCATGTTCGCGAGAAATTTTTTGAGCATGAGCTTGATCGTCCCAAAAACCAGGCTGATTCATTTGCTCGGCTAAGCCGTCGCGCCGAGTAGCCATTTCAGAGAGGTTGAGGAATTTTTTGGCATCCTCAAGCTCCTTTTTTAAAGTTTCGATGGTGTCTAAAGTTTGTTGCATAGCCACAGCTTAAAGTAGGGAACGCTAGCATTCAAGTTGACATCATCAGTGTTTTATGTCACCATCCCCGCCAAAAACACCCCACCCCTTTAAAGATGCGCCAAATATCCATACCCCCGCCTTTGGTTGAAGGACCGTTTGGTCTGCGTGCCGCCTGTAATGATGATGATGGTTTTTTGTCTACTGAATTTGCAGGAGCTGCGGAGGGGGCGCCTAAAGACTTTCTTGATGAGCCAGAGGGGGCGTTTGGGACTTTTCGCCCTGAAGATTTTAAGGATAGATTAACGCGTTTTGTAGAAAATAACCCGCGTGAACAACGAGTGATGATGGAACCATTAACGGATATTAGAGTTGCCGGGTTGGAGGGTCCAGGTATGCGTCCGATTGATTTGCGTAGATTGGTTGATTTTTTGTATGTACCACAAGAAGATGATCACAATCGAACTTTAGAAGAAGAGCAAGCGGCGTCTCAAGAAATTTATTCTATTTTGATGTATTTTTTGGAAAAATGGCAGCGTCATTTAGCGGACTTATTAGCTAATGAAGGAAATATTGTTTATAGGCCAACAAAAGAAAAAGAAAATGCTTTGCGCCACAAAGAGCTGAGCCCTACTCGGCCGCGAGCAGAATGTTTTGAGTTAAGAGATTATCCTGGGGCAGCAATTAAAACTCCTCGTGACGCGAGGTTGCAACCTCACGCTCCAATTCATTTACCACGTCATCCGCGGATTGCGGATTGGGGATATCTCCCAAGTGAAGACTTGATGACTAAGGCAAGAAATCGAGAACTTGCAGCTTGGGAAGGGCCATTAGATGATTTTGAAGATATGTTTAGGGAAGAATATGAAAATCTAACTTTTTTTGTGGGAGTGATGGAAAGGCTAGAGGCTGGATCTTTGCTTAGCCAACGAAAGAAGATGTCTTTGAAAGATTGTCTCCAAGTGATTGTTGACGCGATGGTGGGAGTGGAGGCTATGCACAAGGCGGAATTGATTCACCGGGATGTTAAGCCGGGAAATATTTTTGTATCCTCTGAAGAAACTGGTTGGCGGGGGAAGATTGGCGACTGTGAATTAGTCTGCAAAGATGGTTGTTGTCCGTCCCGTAATTTGGGGGAGCCAGCTGGTTTTGCCGGAACTCCAGGCTTTATGGATACTTGGTTTTATGAAGACTTGCGGCATCGAGGAGCAGGATATGTTTATGGACCAGGAGCTGATTCTTTTTCTTTTGGAATGACTACTTTGTTTGCTTATTATGGGAAAATTTCTAAATCTGCACATGATAAATTTAAGCCTCTTTTTGATCAAGTTAAGCCAGGTGATGGCCCTGAGGAAATTTTGGCATACTTACGAACATTTTTGTTGTGGAATCCAACGAATAGACCTATCCCGGAGGATGTATTGAAAATGGTGGTGAGCTCTTTTCCTTATTATCCGGAAAACCGCTGCGAATTAAGTGAGATGCACGATGTTTTGGTGCAAGAATATGATTTAATTTTAGACTAATGCAAAGCTTTTCTACTCCAGACAAAATTAATGAACTTTTCGAAGCAGAGGAAGGTTTTACGCAAGAGCAGCTAAGAGAGGCTTTTGAAGATTTTTATCGAAATTCAGGTTGGTATTTTGCGCCAACTCTTTTATGGGAAGAGGAGCAGGCTGAAGATCTAACTCCTAGGCAAGATTTTAGTCCTTTTTATGAGCGAATGCGAGACCAGGTAGCTGGCTGGCTAGAAGAGCGTGGGCACAAAGTTATGCGTTTAAATTCGCAACCACGACCATTGTTGGCTAATAGAGAGCTCTGGAACACTCATGGCCCATCAAGGCCCTGGCAAACTATGAGTGGAGATCAAAATCACTTGGTAAAAATTAAGGAGCCTATTTCGTATACTGAAATTTTTGAAATTCCTGATCATCCTTTTTTAGCAAAAGAGAATTATCATATTTTAAACAGGCTAAACCCTGGCGGTAGGCGGAAAGTGGGAATTATTAATTCGCCACAAGGAGTGGCAATGAATTTGATGGATGGAGCAACTGATTTAACACTAGATGAAAGGATGATTTTGCTAAGAGATGCTTTTTTGGGTTGTGAGTGTTTGCATGATAATGGACTGCTTCATCTGGATTTAAAACCAGCTAATGTTTTGTGTCATTTTAATCCTAATAAAGGAATTGTTGGGGCTTTTTGGGGCCAGTTAGGTGATCATGAATTTGTCTTGCCAGAAAATACTTGTTTTGAGGATATAGCTAAAAGCTTCGGAGCTGATCGCTGGGCAAGGGGTACTGAATATATAAATGATATGGCGTGGCATCGCGGGCTTAGCAAGCGTGACAATAAACCTAGCATTTCTAGAGGCTTACCTAAAGATTATGTGGCTACCAAAGCTTCTGATTCGTTTGCGGCTGGAATTTCTTTATTGGAGCAATATTTCCCCAAACATTACATGACTGGTGATATTGAAAATCAATTTTTACCGATTTTGTGGACTGAGTTATGCAAATTCCCAGAAGAAGAAAGAGATGCGGATATGATTTATTTTACTTTAAAAGGATTAGAGAGGTGGGAGCTCAGAGAAATTCCAGATCGAATTTTGTATGTAGTAGCACACGCTTTGTCAGCTTGTGTTTGGGAAAGGCCAACTATGGGGCAGTTTGTGAGAGAAATTGAAAAAGCACATGAATTAAAACCAAGGGAAATACAAGATGGATATTTAATCAATTAATTTATGGGAATGAAAGAAGTTAATATGCCAAGCGCCTTAAATGATTTAATTGAATCAGGAAAATTTGAAGAAGGCCCAATGTTAGAAACTTTTACGAATACCCAGATTGAAGCGCTTTTTGAAGAGTCTGCTTTAAATGGCCATTCCGAAAATCATCTATGGTGGCCGAATGAGTCAGAACACGTCTGTGAAATGGCAGAATTTTTATCAATTCCAGAAGAAGAAAGGGCTGAGATTTTTCATATACTTTCTCATTTTTATGATCGCTTACGAAGAGCTGTGACTGATTTATTAGCTAATAAACAAAACTTGGTTTATTGCGAATCAAACACTCTGGATCGTTGTTATGACCAAGCTCGAATGGTTTGTGATGGAGATCCTTATTTGCAAGATGCTCCAGATATTAGAGTGGGGCCAGCTAAAAGTTATCAGTCTATGCATTCTCGACCCATTCATTTCCCACGACATGAGCATTTGGCAACGGAAGGAATTTTTCCTTGTTCTTCCGGCCATTCTGGGGGTCGAGTCCGCTTAAAAGAATGGTATGAAGGAGCCGACTCTCTTGATTGGATTAAAACCCAGCTAGATGAGGAAGTTTATTTGGATTTGCTGGCGCAGGCCATGATTGGATGTGGCTACGCTCATGAACAAGGCTGGGTTCATCGTGATTTTAAACCTGGAAATATTTGGGTTATTGGAGATAAGGCGAAGCTTGGAGACCATGATGCAGCCATCCCAAAAGGAGCTCCCATGGAGACCTATACTTGCGGGACAGATCGTTATGTGGATTTAGTGTGGTATGAGTATCCGCTTGATGTTCATGATCCATCTACAGATGTTTTTGCGGCTGGAATTTCTTTGCTTGAATTTTATGTGAATCCTTTAAAAATTGGGCCTTTTGTTAATGATTTACGAGACTCATTACCTTCTCAGCCTACTGCTATTCAAATTGAACAGGCCTTGCAGCATCTCCAAGAAGTAAAATCTGATTACTTTAAATCTAGCTTACCAGCTAAAACTTGCTCGCTAGTGGCCTCTATGTTGACTTACGATCGATCAGAAAGACCCACCATGGAAGAGGGAGCTGCGATTTTGAGACGCGCGAGCTAAGCCCTTGGGAAATTAGTAGCCTCTCGGAATAAATCCCTGTATCTTATGAAGGCTTCTTAACAGGCGCCAAATGTCGATGGCTCGCAAAATATTATCAAATACCTTTATCCAGGTGGCTGGGAAAATTGCTGGTGCTCTTGTGAGCGTGGCAATTGTTAAATTGATTACGAATTTTTTGAGTGTGGATGGATATGGGCAGTATGTGGCGATTTTTGAATTCTTGGCTTTCTTTGGAATTGCGGCGGATTTAGGATTGTTTACGATTGCAGTACGAGAGATGGCCAAGGATGAAAAAAAGACGGAATTTATTATTGGGAATATTTTGAGTTTGCGATTTATTTTGTCGATTTCGACCATGAGCTTGGCTGTCTTGGCAGCGTTTTTGATCCCCCAATATAGTGACACTTTTATTCCGGTGGGAGTGGCTATTGCGTCGCTGTCGGTGTTTTTGTCTTTGATGTACGGGACGGTTTCGAGTGTTTTGCAGGTTAATTTAAAGATGCAGTACCCGACAATTGGGTTGATTGTGGGAAAAGTAATTAGCTTTTCTTACATGTTGTACGTGGTTTATTACGCTTTTACTGAGCCGTCTGCGCAGGCGTTTTACCATTTGTTGTGGGCTGGGATTTTTGGGAATTTGGTGATGTTTTTGATTACTTATTTCTTTGCTTCTCGTTATGCCAAGATTTGGTTTCGTTTTGATTTTGATTACTGGAAAGATACGATTTGGAAAGCTTTGCCATATGGTTTGGCGCTGATTTTGAATATGGTTTATTTCCGGATTGATTCGATTTTATTGTTGTTGATGAAGGGTCCGGAAGAGGTTGGTTTATATGGAGTACCAATGCGTGTTTTAGATATTCTTTCGATTATTCCAATCTATTTTATGAACTCGGTTTTACCAACTTTGACCAGACAAATTAAGGATTCCACAGAAAAGGCAGCTCGTACTGTTCAACATGCTTTTGATTTTTTGATTGCCATGGGTTTGCCGATTGTGGTGGGGGCGCAGGTATTGGCTTATCCTTTGATTTTTATAATTAGTAGTCCGGAATTTTTAAGTCGAATGGATGAAGGATTTTATGGGTCTGATGTGGCTTTGCGAATCTTGGTTTTTGCGATGATGTTTGCTTTTTTGAGTACGGTTTTTACTTTTACGTTGATTGCGATTGGGTACCAAGGAAAGCTGCTTTATATTAGTGCGACTGGGGCGATTTTTAATATCATAGCCAATCTGTTAGTGATCCCGACTTGGGGGTTCCGTGGCGCTGCTTTTACGAGTGTTTTGAGTGAGATGATAATTGTAATTTTAGCGGCAATCATGCTGAAGAAATACTTTGATTATAAAATTAAATTGGGTGGAGCTTTGAAGATTGTTTTGTCAGCGGCGGTGATGGGGTTGGTGGTTTATGTGCTTAGAGATCCTTTGTATGTGAGGATTGAGAATTTTAACTTCTTGGTGTTGGTACCACTCGGAGCGCTTGTTTACGTTTCGATGTTGTGGTTGACTGGAGTTGTTAGCAAGGAACGACTTGCACTTTTAAGGAATAAATAATGAGTTCTTTTCAGACTTTTTACTTCGAAAAATATACTTTTGAGCCAGAGGAGGGGGTGGCGCGATTTAATTATTCTTATGATCGTGAGCTTTATTTTGAAGAAGTTTTGGAAATTGGAAAAGTTGATTCTGAATTGATAGAGCCGGTTTTATTTCACTTACATTTGGCGCTTGGGATTAGTTATTACAAAGCTTATTTAGCGCCCGAAATTAAGGTTAAATCCGGACAATTAACGCGTGACATGGCGGAGTTTTGGGATAAGGTTTATGCTAATGGTTTGGGTGAATTTTTTTATCAAAACCAAATTGATTTTCGGAATTTTATAAGATTCCCGTATGGGGATAAAAACATTGAATTAGCCGAGGAAATCGGAGTACAAGATCGGGCGTTAGTCCCACTGGGTGGCGGGAAAGACTCCCTGGTGACGGCTGGAATTT
>JABJMC010000034.1 GCA_018659585.1 Candidatus Peregrinibacteria bacterium | reverse complement strand
CCCGTCAATTCCTTTGAGTTTTAACCTTGCGGTCGTACTCCCCAGGCGGTTCACTTAACGAATTATCTTTGGCACTGAAGGGGTCGATGCCTCCAACACCTAGTGAACAAAGTTTACGGCATGGACTACCGGGGTATCTAATCCCGTTCGCTCCCCACGCTTTCGTCCCTGAGCGTCAGAACTTGGCCAGTAAGCTGCCTTCGCTTTTGGTGTTCCTCAGTGTATCTACGGATTTTACCCCTACACACTGAATTCCACTTACCTCTCCAAGTCTCTAGCACAACAGTTTCGGATACTGGACCCCAGTTGAGCTGGGGGATTTAATACCCGACTTGATGCGCCGCCTGCGGACGCTTTACGCCCAATAATTCCGGGTAACGCTTGCACCATTCGTATTACCGCGGCTGCTGGCACGAATTTAGCCGGTGCTTATTCCTAGGGTACCGTCAGAGTTCTTCCCCCAGAAAAGCAGTTTACAACCCGAAGGCCTTCATCCTGCACGCGGTGTTGCTCCGTCAGACTTTCGTCCATTGCGGAAGATTCTTTACTGCTGCCTCCCGTAGGAGTGTGGGCCGTGTCTCAGTCCCACTGTGGCTGATCATCCTCTCAGACCAGCTAAGCGTCATAGCCTTGGTGAGCCATTACCTCACCAACAAGCTGATACTATGCAGGCACCTCCCCTACCGATAAATCTTTACCCTTACGGGACCATCCGGTATTAGCCCACTTTTCAATGGGTTATCCCTGAGTAGGGGGTAGCTACCAACACGTTACTCACCCGTTCGCCACTCAATCTAAAAGATTGCGTTCGACTTGCATGTATTAAACACACCGCCAGCGTTCACCCTGAGCCAGGATCAAACTCTCCATAAAAAGAATTTGAACGTCTCATTAAAAATGAGACATTGGTTCAAAAGTATTTGCCCTTTTTTTAATAAAAAAGGAGCCGAAAAAAAAAGAATAGACAAGATTCTCTATTACAACCAAGCTGTCAAAGATCATACGGTTTCCTCAAGGCTTTTACCTTGAAGAGCAGGAGTATTCTAGCAACAGATTATTTAAAGTCAACGTTTTTTTCAAAAAAACTTTTAAATACCTTCCCAAACCATATTTAAAAAACCTGTCACCAGCTCACCCATTCAAAAACCATAAAAAAACAGGTATAATACAAAGAGTCATTATTAAAAAATTACTAAATGTTTGATCCTACTGGTTACCAACCAATCAAAAACAATATCCTTGTTCCAACTGTTATAGAAAAATCTCACGAAGGAGAACGAGCTTATGATATTTATTCCCGATTACTTAAAGATCGCGTCATTTTTTTAGGAAGTGCTATTAATGATCAAGTTGCCAACGCTATCATTGCGCAACTTCTTTTCTTAGAAAAAGATAATCAAAAAAAAGACATCATCATGTACATCCAATCTCCGGGTGGGCATGTAACCGCTGGGCTCGCTATTTACGACACAATGCAATATATCAGGCCAGATGTTTCTACAGTTTGTATTGGAATGGCCGCTTCCATGGGTGCAATTTTATTAACAGCGGGAGCCAAAGGTAAACGTTACGCTCTCCCCCACGCCGAAGTTATGATCCATCAACCACTTGGTGGAGTCGAAGGCCAAGCTTCTGACATTGAAATTCACGCTAAACATATTGTAACTACCAAAAGCCGTCTTAATGGAATTTTAGCTAAACACAGTGGAGCTCCACTCAAAACTGTTGAAAAAGACACGGATCGCGATAATTTCCTTACCGCTGAAGAGGCTGTGAATTACGGTAAATTAGGACTAATTGATAAAGTTATTAGTAAACCACCAGCTGCTTAATAATGGCCAAACTTATTATTATCTTAGAGATTTTAGCAAGTATCCCCGTACTTTTAGTATTTATTTTAATTTTGGTAATAGCTGTTCCGCAAACTGCTAGTATTTTGGATGCCTTTATTAATGGTTTTCTTATTATCTGGATTGCAACGGTGATTAGTCTTCCCTTTGTGAGTAAACATTTAGACAAAACTAAGCGCCCTAAACCAGCTAATCTTATTAGAATCATCGAAATCCCGCTTCTTATTTTAACTTATTTAACAGGAGCATTTTTATTCTTTTCAGTTTTTGGAATTTAAACCACAGCGTGCGGCTCATCCATTAACAATGATTCCTTAGAAAGTGGCGTTTTTTTGCTTTGCGCGCCGTCTAAACATCCACGAAAACATTGACTCTGGGGCGGCGCGCCCCCAACTTTTTGGATCGCAAAATCTACAATCGCGCCGGCTACATCCACACCAGTTACAGCTGTAATGCCTTCTAATCCAGGATTAGCGTTTACTTCCATTACCATTGGGCCATTTTTCGCCCGTAATAAATCCACACCCGCTAAATCCAATTTAAGTGCTTTAGCGGCATCTAAGGATATTTTTTCCTCGGCCTCAGTTAAATGCGCCACAACTCCCTGTCCTCCAGCGTGTAAATTAGAACGAAAATCACCTTCTGCCGCACTTCTTTCCATCGAAGCCACTACTTTTCCATCCACAATAAATACCCGCACATCTTTACCCTCTGCCTCCGCTACATACTCTTGAATCAACAAAATTTTCCAATGGTCCTGCGTCAAAATCATGTCCAAAGCCGAAAGCATCGAACGCTTACTTTCTACAATCACCACTCCTTTCCCAAGTGACCCAGCCACAGTCTTTAAAATAACTGGATAACCACCAACTCTCTTAACTGCATTATCAATATATTCCAATCGTTCCAAAACCACAGTTTTTGGCACTTTAATTCCTCCATGACTCATAATTTGCAAAGTCCGAATCTTGTTTTTAGCGCGCAAAATCGGCATATAACCATTTACCAATGGCATTCCCATCAACAAAAGATGCTTATTCAAAGTAAGCTTTAAATCCACATTAATACTAATACTTGGACGTGGAATAATCACATCCAAATCCGGAAATTTCTTACCCCCATAAAGAACCTTCATTTTACCGTCAGCGTACGACAACTCACACTTATCAGAACGCAAAAAAACAGGTTTATGACCACGCTTTTTAACCGCATCAATTAGATACCGTTCCGCCAAGGTGCGACGACGTGAATTCAGCTTCCGTCGAGTAGAAGTGTAAGAAAGAATACCAATGTTCATAGCGCCCGTATTTTATGCTTTCTTTGATAAAACGCAAGAAAAAAATTATACTGAAGAAAACTCTAACTTTTTTTCAGATGAAAATCTCCAAATTAATCATCATTTCTTTACTAATTATTCCCTTAACCGGCTGTTTTGGTGGCGGAGAGGATGACGACACTGGCGAGCCAGCCACTCCCCCGTCTGAACAAATTTCTTTTTATCGTGTAGTTGACGCTGATGAATTTGTAATTCAAATCCCCGAAGATTGGGAAACCATTCAAACTTTTCCTACTAATTATCCCGAAAACACCTTTGTTGCTTTCCGTAATAACGTCCAAGATCACGAATTTGTAGCGAATATTAATGTTGTCCGCAATCCTGTTGAAGAAGGCACTCAAACAGAAGATTACGCTCTTCAAATGTACAACACCGTCTCTTCACAACTCGTAAACTTTAAAGAACTTTCAACCGAAGAATACGAACTTTACGCCAATGGAGAATACGTTAAAACCTATCTTTATAACTTCGAAGGCAGCAACGACCCAACCGAAAAAACACGTCGCTTTTTACAACTTTCCGGGGTCAGCGGCACTAATGCTTACGTAATTACTGGCTCCTACGATAAAAACGATACTGAACTTGCTATTGATCAAGTTAATCAAAGCATTCAGACATTTTATTTGCCGTAATTTTATGGTCTAATTTTCAGATAAAGTTTTGACGCATGCGTCACTTTTTTCTCTGTAAAACCATCTAGGCGCCAAAATTATGTCAAACGCGCGATGCACTCAATTTCTACCTTTACATCTTTTGGCAAACGCGAGACCTCAACAGTAGCTCGCGCTGGTTTATGATCACCAAAAAATTCGGCATAAACTTCGTTAACAGTCTCAAAATCATTCATATTTGCCAAATAAATAGTGGTTTTTAAAACATCTGCCCGCGCAGACCCTGCAGCAACCAAAACCGCTTCTAAATTAACCAAAACTTGTTTAGTTTGCGCCTCCACGCCATCCACGCCCAACGCAATTTGTCCGGAACAAAAAACCAATCCATCGTGAACCACTGCCTGTGAATACGGTCCCAACGCCTCAGGCGCTTTATCAGTTTTAATTATTTGCATCAGAGGGCATTTAAAAAATATAAATTCGTAACGAAATTTTACTTGTTTTATGCGAAATTTGTAAAGCCCGATAAAATCGTATCAAATGAGATACGATGAAGAGGGATGAACAAATTGCAGCTAAAACAATAAAATTACAGTAGGAGCTATATTTTTTAAATGCCCTCCAACTTTGAGTAAAGAATATTTACGCCTTTTTCAAAGGCTTTAAGTGAAGCCACAATAATATCAGGTGATGTAGAGCGTGCCACCACTCGGTGACCCTTTTCATTTTTAAGGGTCATTTTAACTTCTACGGCCGCATCCACACCAGAAGCATCAATCGCCACTTCATAATCTATCAGCCAAACCTTAACTTTAAGAGCATCTTTAAGAGCCTGGATCGCCGCATCAACAGGACCAACACCTTTCCCATAAGCATGAACCTCCTTGCCAAAGGCTTCAGCCCAAACCTCGGCCTCAGCCTGATCATGCATGGTTGTTTGGACTTTAAAATCACTAATTGCGAGCACTCGATTTTTTAAAGAAAACTCATCTAAAATTTCTTCCAAAATATACTGAAGATCCGCTTTTGTAATTTCTTTACCTTTCTCTAAGAAGCCAGTCACACTTCTATAAATAGCCTCCGAAATCCCACCATTCACAGAAATATCAAATTCGTCAGCCAAAACTTTTGAAATAGCCTTTGAATCCTTTGGTGACTTTGTAAACAATACTTTAGTTTTCTCAATCCGACCACTTTCACGAACCGCGTATAGCTTTTGCTCAATAAACCGCTCAATTTCCTTAAAATCTGGTTCAACTGAAGCTGGCTCCGGAAGAATTTTGAGTGGTGATTTTGGATCTTTAAGTCCATTACCAGTGGCCATACAAACCACTACGTCATCTTCGTTAAAAAACCCTTCTCCAGATAACTTTTTAACCGCGGCATAAGCCAATGCTCCTGAAGGCTCAGAAAACACCCCTTCGGCCCGCGTTTGCTCCTGTTGACACTCTAATAAATACTCATCATCAACTTCCACTACTGTCCCCTCAGAATCATAAACATCTTTCAAAATTTTTGCTCCATCAAGTGGCGTTCCCGCAGCAATAGCCGAAGCCACAGTTCGTGGATTTTTAATAGAATCAAAATCAAGTCGTCCCGCCTCAAAAGCCTTCACTACCGGATTACAACCTTCGGTTTGTACACCAATTAATTTAGGCAATCTTCGAATAAATCCTAATTTTTCTAATTCCTGAATTCCTTTAAAAATCGCGTGTAAATTAGTCCCACAACCAATCGGACACACCACATAATCCGGACAGCGCCAAAAAAGTTGTTCTATAATCTCATAACCTTCAGATTTTTGACCTTCCGTCCGAAACGTATAATCACCAGCCAAATAATAACCAAATCTTTGTGCCATCTGTTCCGCTAATTCCGCACAAGTTGAATAAGAAGCTCGAACTTGAATCAAACGCGCCCCAAAAGTAAGTGTTTGCGAAAGTTTTCCCAGCGGCGTCCCTTCTGGAACCAGCACATAACAAGGAATTCCAGCGGCCGCTGAATAAGCCGAAACTGAAGCCGCCATATTACCAGTCGAAGCCACACAAATTGCTTTAGCTCCCATTTCCTTGGCTTTTGTAATCTCCACCATGGTTCCACGATCTTTAAAACAACCAGTTGGGTTCATTCCTTCGTTTTTGATATAAAGATTATTTAATCCCAGTTTTTTACCTAAATTTTTGGCGTGAATTAATGGAGTCCCACCTTCTTCCAAAGATACAATATTTTTAAAATCATCAATCGGATAAAGCGCCATATATTTAAGAGCCGAAATCGGCGCGGTTTTGAGCGCATAAGTATTAAGTTTTTGAGCAATTAAATCGTAATTGTAATACGTTTCAAGCGGCCCATGACAGGAAGTACAAGTAGTAGCTGATTCCTGTTCATCGTGTTCCTTTTCACAAAGGAAACATTTGAGTTTATATGCTTTTTTCATAGTTAAGTTAAGCCCACCAAACGGCGGCGATAAGAATAATTATTACTATCTAAAAATTGAACTAATTCCGCAGTATCATCCCCTAGCGGAGTCATAAAAATTCCGCGCGTTTCATCATCAGTTTTCATTATTCGAAGCGGCTCTACCGGAAATTTAGAAAAATCTTCAGCCTCCACATAAAAAACTTTAAATAAATGATCTTTTTCTTGAGTCATATCCCGCGCTTCAACAGTGTCATGCAACTTACGAAGCTGCTCCACCGCGTTTTGAACATCAATAAGACGTCCATCAATCGCAAAAATCAAATGTGAAAATTGTTCATCATCAAAAGCCACACTCATATCTTCAATGTTATAACGTTTACGACGCATAAGCGAAGCAATTCGATTCAAAATCCCAACCACATTACGCACTTTTATGTAGATATAACGCAGTGAATATTCTAGCTCGACGTTCGGGGTTGAATAAATATCGTTTTTCATAAATCTTGTTTAGAAACTATTGTTTCCCCTAAAGTTTTACCCCCAGGGACCATAGGAAAGACATTGTCCTCCTCTACTACACGAAATTCGCTGACCATTGGTCCACGTTCCACAAAAATCTTATCAATCGCTCCTGGAAGCTCTACCATCGAAGACACAGTCTGCCCAGACAAATTATAACCAGCCGCCACCTTTACAAAATCCGGCGAAGTAATTTGGACACCAGAATAATTTTTATCATAAAAAAGGTCCTGCCACTGTCGCACCATTCCTAAAAATGAATTATTCATCACACAAATCTTAATATCTAGTCCATAATCCATCAAAACCGCTAACTCTTGAATATTCATTTGCATACCACCATCTCCAACCAAACAAACCACTGTCTTATCGGGATTAGCAAAAGCCGCTCCAACTGAGTTTGGCAAAGAAAAGCCCATAGTCCCCGCTCCTCCAGAAGCAAGCCACTTAAATGGTTCAGGGACCTTCATCGAAAGAGAAGCCCACATTTGATGCTGCCCCACATCTGATACCACAATGTATTGATCTGGATTTTTGGCAATTTCCGCCATTAGCGCTGAATAACAATCTCGAACTGTGAATTCACCTGGAGAAGGCTCGTATGGCTTTTCAGATTCCCAGGAACGAATTCTCTCGTGCCAAGAGTCAATTTGTAATTTTTGAACACGTTTTAATAACGCTTCTACAAAAATCTTTACATCAGCATGAACTGCCAAATCACTAGTCACTACTTTATTCAATTCCGACCGATCAATATCCACATGCACAATTTTGGCATTTTCACCAAAAACATCATAACGGCCCACAATTCGATCATCAAAGCGTGAGCCTAAATTTAAGATTAAATCTGTCTCATGCGCCGCCATATTAGCGTGATAAAAACCATGCATCCCCAACATTCCCAAATCATATTCATTATGAGCATCCGTAACTCCTTTTCCAAGCAAAGTATTAACCGTTGGAATGCCTAATTTTTCAACTAATTCTCGAACTTGCGCTGTAGCCCCTGAACACTTAGCACCGTGCCCAATTAACAGAAGTGGACGTTCAGCCTCACTCAACATTTTTATCACTTCATCTATAAATTTTGGATCAACTGACTGATATGCAGCCATCATCGGATCAGTATCGGAAAAATCTAATTTTGGAATTTCAAAATCGCGTAGATGAGACGCGGCCTGAACATCCTTTGGCAAATCTATATGCACTGGCCCAGGCCGCCCCGATAACGCAATTTGAATCGCCTCGGTTACAACTCGGACCGCATCTTCGGGTTTATCCAAAAGATAATTGTGCTTTGTAATATTTAACGTCACCCCAGTCATATCAACCTCCTGAAAAGCATCGGTTCCAATTACGGAAAGTGGCACTTGCCCGGTAAAACACAAAATCGGAATCGAATCCATATACGCATCCGCAATCCCCGTAATCAAATTAGTGCCACCCGGTCCGGATGTAGTACAACAAACCCCAATTTCTCCACGAGTACGCGCCCAACCCTGTGCCGCAAAAGCCGCACCTTGTTCATTACGCACCAACACATGCTTAATTTCTTCATGGTAAGGCAAAGCATCATAAAAAGGTAAAATCGCCCCTCCCGGAAAACCAAAAATATGACTTACCCCATGTGCCTTCAAGGTATCTATAATCGCATCCGCAACTGTGTATTCCCTAGCCCCCATAATTAAACGTAAGTTAAATAATGTTCATATTTGGGATCCTCCCCTTTAACAACTTTCATAAACGCCTCCTTTAATTCACTTGAAATTGGACCTGGTTTTCCATCTCCATATTTCCGACCATCCAAAGAAGCAAAAGGTGTAATTTCGGCGGCTGTCCCCGTAAAAAAGGCTTCATCGGCCTCATAAAAATCTTCTTTTGTTAGGGTCTCTTCCTGGACTTCATAACCCTTATCGCGAGCAATAGTCATTACTGCATCACGTGTTAAGCCTGGCAAAATGCAACCTGGGCCCGGCGTCTTGAGAACTCCTTCTTTGACCAAAAACACATTCTCGCCGGGACCTTCCGCTACATTCCCTTCGTAATCAAGGAAAAGTGCTTCATGAGCCCCACTTTCCTTCAACGCCAAAGACGCCAAAATACTATTTGAATAATGTCCGGTAATTTTAGCATCCTGAACTGTAGTTTTGGGATGAATTCGCATATATTTACTAATCGCCACATCCACAGCCTCGTGGCCAAGATAAGATCCCCAACCCCAACAAGCATTCAAACAATTAACAGTCGCCCCCACCGGATTAATCCCCATTTTCCCATATCCCAAATAAATCATCGGCCGAACATAACCCTCCTTTATTTTATTTTTAGCAATCAATTCCACTGTCATATTTACCCAATCTTCAACCGAATAACCACAATCCATTTCCATCACTCCCGCAGAATACAAAAGTCGCTTCATATGCTCCTTAAGCCGAAAAACAGCCGGCCCTTTCGCAGTTTTATAAAATCGAATCCCTTCAAACGCTCCTCCCCCATAATGCATTGTATGATTTATACAATGAACTTTAGCTTCATCCCAGGGTACGTATTCCCCATCCATCCAAATGAACTCTGCCGATTCCATAATTTTTAAGATTAAAATTTAAAAAATCCCCGCTTTTTGGGCGAGGTCCTTATCAACACATGAAAGACCTGCCCCTAACGAGGAATAATAATAATACCAATAATGTACTTTGGACTAGTTTTCATGTTGAAATAACTATAAGGGGAAAGTCTTAAGCGGTCAAGAAAGTTTCCTCCGCTGCGCTACACAAAATAAACGGCGACGAGCTACGGGTCTCGTGAGCCCCGAGCGAGGAGCCTCCTTTTTAGGGAGGGGGTTACGTAGGGGGAACCGCTGGTTCCCCATGCGCGTGGTGGTGCCCGGGGTGGGGATCGAACCCACACGGAGTTGCCTCCAAGGGATTTTAAGTCCCTCGTGTCTACCATTCCACCACCCGGGCAGGATGCCCCCGCTCCACCGCGGGACTAGCTTACCTGCTAAATCCCATTTTACGGTGAGGGGAATGAGATCTCCGCCCTATCGGGCTCTGATCTCTAGTGGAGGCGCGGACCGGAATTGAACCGGTGTACAAGGTTTTGCAGACCCCTGCGTAGCCACTCCGCCACCGCGCCATAACGGACATATCATAACCGCGGAAAGCTTAGGTTTCAACATTTTTACTAAAACTTCGTAAAAACCCTTTCCTCAAACCTGAAAATAAGGTATAATTATATGATAAATAAAACTCTTTTTTGTGAAAAAACACCTAAAAACTCTATTTCTAGCTTTACTTGTTCTCTGGATTCCGCTGCAAACAGCCTTAGCCATTGAACGAAATGCTAGTGTTTCTACCACTGGTTCTTTTGGTGTAACATCTGATGAAATTGGCGAAGCTCCAATAGTTCTTTCTATTGATTCCTCAGAAGACGGTAGCCTAGTTCATTTAACTATCGAAAGTGAACCCAACGCCACGGTCAAAATCTACGCTGATCACTTAGAAGAACCTATTATTTTACAAACCGATGACACTGCTCAAGTCCAAGTAGATCTTGAATTAGAACCAGGAACCAACACTTTTGAGCTCATTACTATTGATTATTGGGAAAACATTTCAGAACCAACTCCATTTGTTTCCGAAAGAAGTTCTGATTTCCTAATTTATAGTCACGAAAATAGCCAAATCACCTTTACTCCTGCTCATGATATCGAAGAAACCGAATTTACTTATGACTCTGAAAAAAGCTTCTCCATTATCAGTCTAAACAAAGATCGCGTCTCCCGAATTAGCACTCCCATGCTCACCTTAAAAGAAACCGATATCACCACTGATACAGATGGTGACAGTTTTAGTGATGCCATTGAAATCATCAAAGGTGAGGACCCCACCGTAGAAAACCTTTTATTCACAAGTGAAATTGATGTTTTAAACTTAGATGGTAGTACTTTTACAAACTCTAATTTATTCCTTTACGGAACCGCTCCAGCCGACAAAACACTACGCGTTCACCTAGAAAATGAAAATGAATCACGCTACTTAGCCTGGTCAGGAAGAGTTGATTTAAACGGAACTTTTACAGTTAATACTCCTTTCCACGAAGAAGGAACTTTTAAAATCATCATTCAATCTATCAATCAAGACGGAAGCGTAGAATCAGAAGCAGAGTACGGAACTATTATTTTTGATCGCTCTCAGGAAGAAGTCCCCCTAACAATTAATGCTCATTACAAAGTTAATTCCCCCACCATGACCACTTCTATCTTTTCTTTAGAAGAAATTGGTCGCTTGGGAACAACTACTCTTTTTGGTCCTAACATTGATCTTTCTTTTGAAGGAGATACTAACCCCTTATCTGAAATATTTATCCTTTGGAAAGGCGAAGCTGAGTGGTTTTTACAAACAATTTCACACCCAGAATCTGGTAAATTTAACCTTCAGGCCCCAGAAAGTGTCCCTAGCGGAGAATACAGTGCCTATATTTACAGCCAAGACTTAAAAACCAGCACCATTAGTGACATCGTTAAAGCTAATTTTAATGTCACTACTGCTGAAGACGGCATGAACGGCCTTCCTATTAACACCCTTCTTTATCTTGCCGCAGCGCTAATGTACATAAGCGCGATTGCTTGGGCTGCTATTACTATCAGAGAACAATATATACCTGATCCACTTTCTCATGAGAATTAACCAAAAAACCATTGTCAAATGGATGTTTAATCTCTCTCTAGCCATTGCTCTAATGCTGATGGTAAATCAGTTCGTAACTGCTTTTACCCAAGACGATACTATTGAAATTCGAATCGATAGCAATAATACTAATTCCTTTGAAGGAATTATCGAAGTCGTTGCTCAACCCATTATTCCAATTGGAAGAAGGCAAGTTTTCAATCACCAAATAAACACTTTTGCCGATGGCTCACGTGGCTTTGATATCAGTTTAGAAGACCTTCAAAACGGATTATTTAACCTGCAAGCCTCTCTTCTTAACGAAAACGGCAACCGCAAAGATCTTTCTATCGAAGATTCTGTAGTTCTAAATTCTACTCCTCTCAGTTTTCACTTCAAAATTCACGCTACCAACCTTCAAACCACACTTCTAAAAGAAATCATTGAAGAGGAAGCTCCAGTTGAAGAGGAAGCTCCAGTTGAAGAGGAAGTTATTATTGAAGAAGAAATCTCTACTGAAGAAACTATCGTCGAAGAAGCTATAATCGAGGAAATTATTGAAGAAGAAACCGTTGTTGTCGAAGAAGAACCTGTAATCGAAGAGGAGGTCGTCGTCGAGGAAACAGTCATAGAACCGACCACTACCACTGCTGCTACCCCGGAAGTCACGGTTACAGAAGAAATTATTGTCCTTCCCACACTCGAAATCACGGAAGCAACAATTGAACCCAAAAAACCAGACCCTAGTGATGATTTAATTGTGTCTTCGGTAATTCTCAATGTCACAGATGAAGAAGTTAATCTTAATTACCAATGGCAATCCCGTAAAAACAACCCTGATTTTTATCAAAAAACTTACCTTCAAGACGTAAAAATAGAAGACTTCTGGACAGAAATAACTGAGCCAGAAGAACTAACCGAACCAGAGGAACTAACCGAACCAATCGAAATCGGCTTTGCTTTCAATTTCTATGCCGAAACTTTTGAAAATCTATATACTGCTCAAAATGGATTCCTAAGCTTCACCGAAATCCCTACCGAAACATCTTGGGAAAACCATGAAGGAACCATGATTTTACCTTTTGCTCTCCCTCAAGAAACTCTTATAAATACCGAACAATCTACCATAAAAACTGTTCTAATCGGCGAATCTCCAGCCAGACAACGCATTATTGAATGGGAAACTTTCTTAACTGACACCGAAGAAAAACTACACCTACAAGTCCAATTATTCGAAGGCAGTGATGATATTCGCTATGTTTACAAAGAAATCCCAACTGTCACCGAAGAAACAACTCCTTTCTTAGGCACCAAAGACAATCAAACTCTAGAAACTCCACTTAACGAAGTTTCTCTTTTACTTGAAAAAATCCAAGATGGACTCCCACCAGTTATCATTCGTCCGGCTAATAGATTCCTAGATATGGAGGACGAAATACTCCCATTAATCAAACATAATTCTCTTAAAAACAATACTAGCTATCGAGTTCTTATTACTCCAGAGGCAGATGGCTACGATCCTCTTTCATATCTAAGTAGACCTTTTACTGTTCTAGCAGCAAATTCCAAAATAGAAGAAATTGAGGAGGAAGAAGAAATTATTACCGAAGAGGAAGAAGGGTTAAGTATTTTACTTGGCACCAACTATACCTGGGAAAGGCTACCAGATTTTGCCTTTCAAATTAGCTTTGATCATCAATTACGTCGTAATTCCAAAGATTTCCTTCTTTTTACTGAGGTTGAAAATTTACCGGTCGAAAACCCTGTCTTTGAAAACAATCACATTTTGCTGAAGTTCCCGGAAATGAAGGATAAATATTCTGATTATATTATTGATCCAGATAATTTGTGGATCAAAATTAGTCACGCCACTTATGAAAGTACCCTTGATCAAGAAGGAAACATGTACTTTTTACTCCCAGAAAAAGGATTAGAAACATTTACGCTTTATCTAAATCTCCCGCATGATACTCCTTCTGGAGTCTTTGATGTTCACGGAGAAATTGCCACATGAAAACTCCCAAACTTTTTATCTTAGGAGCGATACTAATTAGCCTCGTAAGCACTCAAATCGCTTACGCTTCTATTTTGTGTATTGGTGGTGGCGGTTTAGCCATTACTTCTGTTCCCAGCAATTTAGATTTCGGAGACACCACAGTTAGCACTAGTGACGAAACTATTTCCTTTATTTTTCAAGATCCCGTGTTATTTGAAGACATGCGCGGTATTTTAATCCCCAAAGGAGCACCTCGTTTTTCTTTGTACGTAACAGCCACCGATTTAGTGGATAGCGGCACTGGAGCAACAATTGATCTAACCAACATGAAAATCGCTACTGATGATAACGACACTGTTGATTTAGTAGATTGCTCTCCTCAAACTCGAGTTACCGCTGAAATCACTGAACCTACCGCTTTTACTGATAGTGATGATGATGGGACTTCCGATAATGTCATTCTGATTAACGGCCAAGATCCTTTCGCAATTTTAGCGGAAACAGGCCCTATCAAAAAATGGGAAAAAATCCTCAAAGGGAAGTGGCTCAAAAAATGGCTCCGATTTTTAAATGCCTATGTTGGTAAGTACTCGTTTGATCCAGAAATGGAAATAACTATTCCGGCCTACACTTCATCCGGAGACTACGAAACCACTTTTACCTTCACAATTATCTAAAACTTCTTCTTTTTAGCTCCTCTAATCTTCAAGTAAGCTAACAAAATCGCTAGAATTAAAACCAAAATTCCTACATTCATCCAAACCATCAAATTCAAGGATGATTCTTCAACAACTTCTTCCTCGTCATCAACATTTTGCGCTGCTAACCAAGCCTCGTAATCATCACTAGACATCACCTCTAAATGCGCACGAACTCCATTTCGAACCTCCACCTTAACCGAAGCTCCCTCACCCTGCGCTGTTTCAGCCTCCACTACCATCGCCGTCACACCACCCCAATAATGGCCAAATTCTGTCTCTTCAGGAACTAAAAAAGTCACTGTTAAAGTTTCACGTTCTCCGGTTTTCAAAGCTACCCGATCAGATGATAAACTCCCCCACAAACCTATTCCAAATTGCTCTGAGCCATTAGGTTCTAAAGAGAAAAACCCATCCTCTTCATCCGTAGAAGCTGCATCTACCACATCCAAATCATAAGTAGTTAATTCTTCCCCTCCATTTACCAAAACAAAATCTGCCGACACCAAAGTCCCCGGAACCACGGGCATTTCTATCCACGAAGAAGAACTATCTACTGGATTTAAATAAAACCGCGCTGAAACTACTGGAATACTCAAAATCATCACTAATAAACTTGTACAAACCAAGGTCAGAATAAATCGTGAAAAGCGCATGTAATTATTTTTTTAAAGATTACGACTGAGTACTTCTATACACTAGTAAAAGACTCAAAAAACCACCAAGAGTTATAATAACAGAGACTGAAAAGTATGTCAGGGAAAGCTGCGGCAAAGTCCACAAATTAGTTCCCACTGCATTAACTTCTCGCGGAGAATCAGTCACATTAATAATTACTCTTAATCCATTTTGTAAAACCATTTTATAAGGAGAATCCAACGAAGTCTCAGATACATAATTAGCGTAAACAGCTCCCAAATAAGTGTCTAATTCAGCATCTTCGGGAATTACTATTTGCAAAGGGATTTCCTCGGAAGTACGCGACTCAATAGTCGTTGCAATTATTGGAATTTGTGCCCATTCACCAATTTCCACCTGCTCATCTTCGGTTGTTTTAATCTGAAAATCTTCAAGTGTCGCCTCTTCCTGAGAATCCAATGCCCCCAAGGTAATCTCTGCTATTTCTTCATATCCATTCCACACAAAAAATGAAGTATTTATGGTCTCTCCAGGTTGCGCTTCGTAATAAATCCAAGATGGATAAAGCTCATTAACTTCAACTGGCATCAAAGAAATTCCATTCGGCATGTTGTCCTTCTGCGCTTTATCAATAAAAATAAAAAACACGGCCCAGAAAAGAACTAAAGCAAGTAAAACAATGATGATTGACTTAAGAAGCCAAGGGCGGGTTTTCATTTGTTGGGGGTTGAGGGTTAGAAACTGGCGCTACTGGCGCCGGAGTAGGCTTTTGAGCAACAGGGGCCGCTGGTTGGACTGGAGGCACTGGGGCCACAACTGCTGGCTGCACCGCAACTTGTGGCGCGGGAGTCACTACTGGAGCCTGCGGGGCAACAGTTGACTGTGGCGTCGCTGCTGGACCTTGTGGAGCCAAAATAGTTTGTCCGCGGGCCACCATATAAGGAAACTTTAATTTATTTAATTTAGCTATTTTTTTCCAAGAAACTCCCAACCGACCAGCAATTACTGTTAAATTTTCATCAATTGGCGAACAATACGGAGCACATTGTTTCTTAAACTTTTCAACCTGTTGAATTCGCACAAACATCACCCCAAAAGTCACTACAAAAATCAGCAAAGCTAATAACATTTCTCGATAAGGAATTATCCAAAAAGATAAAGATTCTTCATACGATCCAGACCATTGAGCTAAAGCATCTTCACTTAAAGCTCCCATAACATTTGAACGAGAATAATCAACCACTGTTGTTGCTTTTACAGGTCCAAAAGGAAAAGGATTTGTCCAAGCTACTACCGGAGACATTGAATCCGCTGAATAAATTATTCCCGTACTAAGTGGGATTTCTACATCATCAAATAATGCACTGTCTAACTTAATTAAACCGCTAGATTCCGCGGCTACATTTCCATTATTACTAAAAGTTAAATCAAAAATATGCTCACTATCATCATTTACAGAGTGTTGATATTCATCCCACAAAAAATTAAAATTCACTTCTCCAGAAACCGTAATATACATACGCACACCCACACTAACCACTGTCTTAATTCCAGCTCCACCAGTATCCACTTCTTCATCATCCTCATAAGGTAACAAAATCAAACCACCAGCATAATCCCCTGGAGGAACACTTCCCGGCACACTTACTGTGAATTGAAAATGTTTTTTTTCTCCAGGCTCCAAGGTAACCACACTATCTTCCACTGTCACCCAATCACCAATATTTGCTTGCTCTTTATCTGGTGGCTTTAAAGCAAAAGAACCAGTTGCCGTTGCTTCAGCATCTACAGCCATCAATTGAACAGTTTGCTCATACTCACTTTTATTTGTAATCGTTACAATATCTTTAAACTCATCACCCGGATCTACATCATAAATAAACCAACTAGAATCATCACTATAAGGCATAATAAACATTTTCTCCTGAGCCATTACTGGCCAAGACATTACCATTACCATCACACTCACCACTAAAACTGATAATAAAGATCGAATTTTCATGATTATTCAGAATAGTTAAGAAATAATGGCGCATCTTCTAAAGGCATTGTGTGAAAAACTTCTGGAAAAACAACTTGTCCATCCTCATCCAAAACCCAATATTCAGCTCTTTCTATTACCAAAGGATGATCAATTGTAATTTCAAATTCAGCTTCTGTGGTTGTTGCTTCGGCAAATTCATCTACTTGTAACAAGCTCAATTGCGTCATTGTACCCTGATAACTAGCTGCTTCCCACACCAAAATCGCAACTAAAAAACCAAACGCAGCGAGGGAAGAAACAAGTAAAGATTTAATCATTATTTTTTGTTTTAAGAATATCCCCGAAGGGATGACAATATGCCCATAAAAGCCAATCAACGAAGCCCTTTTTAAATAAATGTAAAGGTAATTGTAGATTGATAACCACCAATTGGAGTATAAGCAGGAATAGTAAGATCAACTACTGGATAAACTTCACAATGAGTAATTGTATCTTGAGTTCCGTCTGTATCAACAAGAGCTTGAGGGTCAGAAACACCATCAAGGTCTGAATCAACAAAAGTAGTTACAGGAGCAAGAGTGAAACCAGTAGAACAATCATGTATTCCTCCACTAACATCATTAATTGAGTCAGCTCCCATTGAAAAATTATCAACAGTAATTGTATATCCGTCTGCAAAATCTGATGCATAAACAGATAAAGTATAAGCAGCACCCGAATCACGAGTGTCTTCAAATTCTACACTGTTGCCAAAGACGTAGTCTTCAATGTATTGATCCACAGTAGCAACATCAACAGAACCAAAAGCTTCTAGAGCTGAAGCACTGTTAACTGATAAACCACCACCATCAACACCGACTTCACCAGAAGTAGACATTTGAGCGTAAGCCATGCTCATGAAGGCAGCGTTTACAATAAAAGCACTACCAGCAAGCAAAGCAAAAAGTTTTTTTGTGTTCATTTTTGAGAGGAGAATTAAGGGTAAGAACCTCTTTAGAACTGAGAGAAAAAAGGACTTTTAGGGCATATTGTCAAAGGGCAAACTATCTACGTTGATTACAAAATTGTAAACTATTTTATAATTAAAGTCAAGCCTTTAATGTGCGATAAATGGCTTAAACAAGCCAAAAAGCGGACCTTGGCTATCTTGTGAGTTGGGTTTTTGAACAAATTTTTTGTACAAGCTAAATTTCGTAAGCTTTCTCAAAACCTTGCCAAATAAAACGCACAAAATCCCTACCTTGATTCTTCTTTAAAGTATCCATAGATTCTCCCAACATCTCTAAATCACGCTTAATTATATCTGGCGAAGTTAAACTTTTTACTCTATCTCGTTCCTGATCTACTAACCCTCGCGGCTCCATTACTCTTAAACCAAGCAAAAAAGAATTTCCAGGCAGAGTTCTTGCAAAATTAAAAACCTGCTCATCAGTAAAAGCGGATGGATCACTGACATTAAGTGATAATCCAAAATCAATCACCTTAGCCTGCTCTGGCTCTTCACCCAAAATTACATGAGATTTTCCAAACTCATAATTAATCAAGCCATCATTGTAAAAAATATTACGCTCATGAAGAGCACGATAAAACTGACCCAACCGACGACCTAGATCATGATAGTATTTTCTTGGCTTTCCAGGTTGAATATCAAGCAATGGCTGCCCTGGGACAAATTCTTCAGTCATCACATTACGTAAACTAGGAAACTGTTGTGGGCCAAATCCCGACTCCCCCACAAGTGGCGCTATTATCCGCTCATCTTCACCTTGATATGACTTAATTATAAAATCTCCCTCCGGATGCTGAAAACGAAACACTCGAGAACGCGTACCAACCATCTGTGTCACCACCGCTAAATCTGCATTGTCATAAGCTAGACGCAAGGTTGCTGGTAACAACCCTGAATACGAATAACGAGCAACCTGAGGATCATTTAAAACCCGTTGATATAATTCTGGCTTATCCACAGCCAGTGGCGCCGCAAATTCAAAATTCTCACCCGCGCTCCTATAAAGTAAGACATCTCTAATAGCTTCTAACCTTTCCGGAGTCATATTCTTCGGACCAGCCTCCATTTCGTCAATACAGTCCTGAATTTCCTCAACCTCTGTTGGTGTATACATAAGAAAGCATGAGGGGGACGCTTATTAAATAATTGGCGCACAAAATATCAATAAAATAAGGGCATTGTCAAACTATTGACTAGAAAACGACCCTGCCGCTCCGCCGCGGGACTTCCCCTCTCTCAAACCTCAAAAATCGCGCAAAGGATGCTCGCTCCTTAAGACTCACTTCGTCTCGCCTACTCAGGAACAGACACGACTCGCTTAACGAGAATTAGGGCTAACCCAGAGGTAAGCCTGGACGACATGTAGCACCCATTTCCCATGTCCCATCATATTCTGCTGGGCTCTTATCTGTGTCAGGCACTACTACAAATCCCACACATCCCACAGCACCAAGATGAGTTTCATTAACAGCATCTGTTACTGCTTTAAACTGATCATGTGGAACACCAATAAATCTAATCGAATCATCTCCTTGTGGATCTGCTGCCAGAGTAACTTCAAAACCTAATCCAGAAACTCTAGTAGCAGCTAATGTCAAAGCTCCACGAATTGCTCCATTATCCTCTGTTTCTGCAGGCAACACTGTTTCAATACCTGACAAATCCACTGTTGCTGGAACCGTTGCTTCTTGAGCGGCTGCAGGCCCAGAAAATGCCAAAGTTGCACTTAATACTCCTTTTGCAAATGCATTCATAAATTGATTAGTTTAAATCTTACAGAGAGCAATTAAAGCAACTTATCTAACTAATGTCAACCCCTAAAACATCTCTAACTTATTCAAGCTCTGTTTTTTTATTCAACAAACCAAAAACAATCTTTTCCATTGGTTTATAATCTTTCAAAGTCCCCTTTTTACACGCCGCAATATACTCAACTTCAGAAATTTTTCTAAAATCTAAACCTTCATAACCACAACTTGCCAAAAAGAGATCCATAAAAAGCCGAATAGTACGCCCATTACCTTCTCTAAAAGGGTGAATCACATTTAATTCACAATAAAGATAAGCAATTTTGCGCACAATTTCTTTTTTTGAATCATCTGGTCTTGGACAATTCTTTTTAAACTCACTTTCAAAATCTTTCAGAACCTTTTTAATCTGATTTGGAGGCATAAAAAGCATATTTCCCTTCGAAATATTAACAGTACGAACTTTCCCTGCCCACGAATAGAGCATCCCTAAAAAATACTCATGCAACTCAAAAATTAAATCCAATTTTAAATTAAGTTTACCTTTATCCAAAAGTTCCAAAAAATAATCATACGCATCCGTAAGAAGCACTGTTTCCGCATCGCCAAGTTCTTTAGGATCTGTAATTCCTAATTTATTTTTCGAAACATCCGCCTCATCACCATCCACATTATATCGAGAAGCCGCGGCCATGTTTTTTAAGTTTAGTGATCACTGCCTTATTTCTACGAGCCCGAATAAAACTTAAACCCTCCAATTTAGAAGAGCCTTGAACAACACGATAAATCGCTTTTCTTTCAGCCTTTTTTTTCTTAGTATCCATAGCTTAATTGTAACTGTTTTGAGGGTGGAAAACAAACAAAATTTATCCCCGCTCCCCCGCGGAACATCCCCTCTCCCAAACCTAAACAATCGCGCAAAGGTGGCGTCGCGCTTCGCGCTCCTTATGCTCGCGCCTAACGGCGCTGCGCTGCACGAAATAGGACTTCGTCCTCTTCGTGTGTGGTGGGTCAGGTGGGAATCGAACCCACGACCGTTCGGTTAAGAGGTACAACCCTATGATTTTTTAGCGGGTTTTCCGCATACCTTAGCCATTCTTGGCCATCGACTGCTTCGTGATAGAACTTTCGCCCACGACTAACAGCCGTACTTATTTTATAGCAAGAATTTATGGAGAAATCCAGCTAATACAAATCCACCGCATTCAAACTTTTCTGAAGATTCTCTGTAGCGACATGCAGATAAATCGTCGTTGTTTTAATATCAGAATGTCCAAGTATCTTACTCACCTTGTAAATATCAATCCCCTGATTAAGCATCTCAGTTGCCGCGGTATGACGAAGTACGTGTGGAGTGAATTTAATTCCTGTATAAACAGATAATTTCTGACACACTTGGGCGAGATACTTGTAACCCAGAACGATGTCACTTTGCGCTCCTACAAAAAAATACTCCGATCGTTTATTTAAACGTTTACGTTCCTTAATATAACTGGCAAGAATATGTTTCAACTTACGATGAACTGGCACATACCGTTGCTTACTCCCCTTCCCATCTCGAATAAAAATCCGCTCTGAACTCAAATTCACATCCTCTACTCTCAAACTAAGCAATTCATCAGCCCGTATCCCCGTAAAAAGCAAAGTAGCAATGATTGCGTAATTCCTATACTGCTCAAAAGTGTAAAACCAATCATAACTGAAAGAAGCACACAAAACCTCCTTAGCCTCAATCTTAGTAAGCACCTTGGGTAACCTCTTTGGGAGCTTAGGTTTCTTCAATTCAAGAACTGGATTAACCTTTGTGTATTCTTTCCCAATGCACCAAATAAAGAACTTTTTGAGATATTTCATGTGATTTAAGGTATAACTCTCAGACCACTGATATTTCTCTTTCCCTTCATAGAAAAACTCGCGAAGAACATCTAACGTGAGCTCATTCAGGCTTTTCACACCAGTACGCTTAGCGAGTAGTCGCAACGTGCTTTTTATACCACGCACTGTACTCTTTGCAAGATTCTCCTCAAGCGAGCAGTATCGACAGAAACGAGTTGTTAGGTCATCAAGTAACATAAGACTACTTAAGTAATAGGGGCTCTCTCTATCAAGTCTTCCATCTCTTGTTTCTCTTCAAGTGTTAATACAAGAACTTCTTTCATGGGTTTAGTAAGAAGATCTTTAAATCCCTCTTCCATAATATCCACATCGGTGATATTGCCTTCTTTAAACAACTTTCGATAAAGATTGAGAATTCCCAACAATCCTTCGAGTTCGGTGAATTCCTTCAATGTTAATCGAGCAATTGCAATACGATTTTCTTCATACTCACTTAAAAGTGAGATGCCTGCTTTTTGTGTACAATATTCAACGGCATAAAAAGACTGTCTTAGTCGTTTAGCTATCTTCACTGATTGAACGAAAAGTATTTGCAGATTTGAGTCGATTGATATACCTCTTTCGGGAGAATCTAAACTGCGATTGTTGATGGAATCTACCACTTTACTAGTAAGTTGCAGGATTATTACTTTATGAATAAACAGCTCCAACACCACACTTTCTCGTTCTACATCAAGGAATGCAGTGCTACTCATAAAAAACAATTTTCGGAGTGATTTTAATAGGCCCCCGTGATCTTCATCCCAAATTTGATTTATTAAAAACTCTTCATCATTGGGAGTAAGTAAGTTAGATTTATCAATCTGTGCATTACGATGAGCAAAGAGCAGAGCTATCTTTTCTTTAGTCCTCATGCCAGAGACAATTTGTCGTATATTGAGTTTCTTTTTCATGTTAAATAGTTAAGAAATAGTAGTACGTCGCTCCAAAATGGCGCGTTCAATGATTTCAACGCGATTAGCGATACTGGAGACCTCAATGGCCTTGATGAGCTGACCTGAAAGCACACCAATGCAGTTGCCAATCTTTACATCCAGTTCACCAGATCGAACCCTGTTGATGGTGTCCTCGAGAAGCAAAACGACATCATTAACTTCTTTTAGATCTATAGGAGATAGTGGATTCTGTATACGGACTAATTTGGTCTGACCACCACGTGATTGGGCTTCCTGGCGCTTTTGTGAATCTCCGGAGCCTGGTTTGTGGAAAAAACAGTATTCCTCTCCAGCCATCGCCTGAGCTTTGCAGCGCTTTTTGTTTAATTTAGTGTAAGTGCATTGCATGATTAAGAATTGGTTAGGATTTCCAAAAATTTAGGGTATGGAGTATAAACTTGAGCAAGATCATTAAGGCCCTTACTTTTGCTCAGTACGCCGATAGCGACGAGTTCATCAAAATTTCGCTTTACTGTTTTGTAGTTCTTCTTGAGAAATTCAGCGGCCTGCTTAGCAGTCACTTCAGTCTGTTTTTCAAAGACCCTCAAAACATCGGCACGTCTGACCGGCATGGAAGAGAGGGTAACCATGCGGATAATTTCAATCTCATCTTTTCCGATTTGTTTATTTCCATTCACCATCGCCAGGCATCCGGCTAACTTTTTGATTTGTTTCAAGGCACGAAAAGGCTCTTCAATTTGTATTTCAGAAGGTTCGTAGTGTGTCTGGATGTCTCCCTCCTCATTTTTGAAAGTGATTTTATCAGTGATAACAATCCCACGGGCACGGGCAATAAGGTAAGCGTAGTTGTTAAGTTTGGACTGTGACTCATCTGTAAAGGTGATCGAGGCAGACGTATCAATTTTTTCTTTGAGCTGAAGACAGAATTTTGTGACAACATCGCGTGCAGTCTTCTTATCCATGGATTTGTTAGACCATATACGAGCTATGCCCTGGCATTTTTCCTCTGTGCTATAGGGTTGAATTCGAAGAAATAGAAAACGCGCTCCTACCGCATCCATGTATCGTTGTCGTTTATTCAGCGCCATAGGTGTTACGCATCCAATATGTGAAAACGAAGCCTTGTACCTTACAGTCCCACGAGTTGGCGAATGTTTTGCATACTCCCCATCGTAGATAGCAACAAGGTCGCTAATAAGTTGCTTTACCATTTCGTCGCTACGACCGAAAATGGTTCCATATTCTTTGATCATAAAGCATTTGCCATCTATAAGAGGGAGCAGATCGACGGGTTTTTCTTTTGCACGTTGACCAGAGCTGAATGGGTTTGCAGTCATGGTATCCAGGCGATACACATCCTCCGCATCCTGGAATAGGTCGACAAGAGTTGTTTTATTGGAGCTAGGATTGCCAACGAGCATAAGCCACAAAGGATCTGATTTCCCCAAAAAGGTTGATACATAAATCGCCATAAGGGTCTTGATCACATAGGTCCGCGTTTCGCCAATAGTCTGGATCGCATCAAGGACGTCATCTATGGTAACCGGAGTTTGTGTCCCTGTATGGACGTGAACTCCGTTAGGCATATCATTGCGAATTTTGGCAATGGTTGTCTTTACATCAAAAGCAAGCATAGTAAAATAGGGTTAGAGATTATTTAGTTTGAGGACTGCTTCTCCGAAGGAGCAGTTTTCATATTTCATTACAAAGTCGATCGGTGAGCCCCGGCTATTGCATCCAAAGCAAACGAATCGATTGGTTTTGGGATAAATTTTGAAAGAAGGCTTGTCATCCTTGTGAAAAGGGCATGGAAGATTTCTATGAATGTCACTCACCCCAAGATAACAATGGACCACGTCAGTAATTTGAGCGTGCTGTGTTGCGTACTCGTACTGGTCATCCCACTTGGTTCGACTAGGGATCTCTCCCTCCGAACGACGAAGCTGGAAGCACATCGACTTTAGGTCTCGCTCAATCCGTCGCATTTCAGGACCTCCAAGCAATTCATCAAAAATCTCCAGTAGAAACCATTGCCCAAATTCATCGCGACTTTCAAAATGGTTAAAGTAGAGGAATTGACCTCTTTCGACTTCAAGATTCTCATAGCGCTTAGACTTTTCAGCGATCATAGACTTTAACGCATTGCGCGCATCTGGATCTTGAAGGATGACTTGTGAATGATTAGATTTCATAGGATGTTATGTGTGCCTTGTGATAGTGAGTAGAGGTTCAGAAGCTCAGTTGCCATTTCTTTTGCTTCATCGGGTTCAAGTTCACGGCCGAATTTTTTTCGGTATAAAGCGCGGAATTCTTCGATGGCCTTTTTTGGTATTCTCAAAAGCGGGCAGGGTTAGATTCTTTTACGCGGGTTTTGAGGAATTTAAGATTTGCCAAAATTAGATGACTTGGCAGATTCAACTGCTGACTAGTGTGTAAAGATAATATTTTTTCGAGGCGGTCGTTCTTTTTAAAAACAAATAGCGATTTCCGTCCTTGTATCTTTTCAAGACATACTAACTTAGCACCTGCTGTCATTATCGCAGCGGCGGTTTCAAGGCATTGGGTCTTGTAATGGTTGTTTTGCATTTTCATTTACTTAAAAAGGTTTTACTTCTTTTCCTTAAGGGTGACCTTTTTTAGCTGTCAAAGCCCAAAACTTAAAAGCCCCACATTATGTAGGGGCCAAACCTGCTAAAAGTATTGCCAAAACGACACAATATATTCTGTGTAGAGTAAGACTTTTTAAAAAAGCGAGTGACTAGTCACCGAATAAGTCATCCGTTCCAATAGTATTTACCAGTTTTTTTATTAGTACTTATTACCTCGCCGCAATTCTTAACGATAGTGCGTTTAACTTTTTTTATTTGTTGCCAATTTTTACCCAATTCTTCGAATTCCTTTTTCCCATATTCTTTTTTACTTCTTTTAAGTATACGAATTAAATAACACCCATTTTTTTGAGCTCTACATACTTCTTCGTCATCTTTATAAATGACTCCCTTTGGCGTTATATGGAAATCATCTCCGAAAAGTTCATCTTCTTTACTTGGTCGGTGTTTTGGCTGCTTTTTACGAGGGCCGCCTAGTTCGTAGTTTGGGATTATTCTAAGAGATTGAGTTGTCTCATTGCATAATTGCTTGGCCACTGTTTTACACTTAATTACAAGCGCAGAAAGAGTTATTATTCGTGGGAATACAATTTCTTTCCTCTTTGTATTGATAAATTTACCAAAGGCGAAGTCTTTGAAATCCGGAATTGCTTCATTAGGGTTAAGTTTTTCAAGAAACCGTTGAATCCAGGAGTAGCTGTAGTGTTCTCCAGTCAATTTAGGCAGATAAGGTGAAAATTCAGGGACACTATGTAGTAAAGCTACTGCATCAAATAGTTTGTCTACAAGAAAATAAAATTCCGAGATTTCACTGATTTTATTTCCTAGGTTTTCCGACACGGGCCAGTTTACTACAGCGCTGGCTTTCCCCTCCAGGACTAATATGTAGTCTTTTGCCTTCATTTTCATATGGTTATCTGTACTGGAATCTATCACAAAAAACCTTGCCAATCACGGTGATAGTGAAAATCAATTCGGCTAATACAAAAGTGAATCTAGATTCACTCCATAAAGAGACGCAAATCTTTTAAGCTCAATTACGTCCAAACGTCTTTGGCATGTTTCGACCTTCGATATAAAGGACTGGGGCTGATCTAGCTTTCTAGCAACTTCTTTCTGCGTTAAACCGGCCTCTTTTCGCGCCTTGATAAGCCGTTTGATTAACTTACGATATTCTTTGTCATGTATACTGCTCATGAACAAACCCTAAATCCTATTTTGGAATATCCCAAAATAGGATATTATGTAGCCGCAATAACACTAACCTCACTCAGGCATGCGCAAACTACTTAACTTCCTAGTAATCTCAATTTTGTTGCAAATTACTGTTTTCTCTTCTGTCAGTGCTGCAACATTCCCAGACGTTTCAACCGACCACGACAATTCAGTTGCTATTGAATACCTCGTCAATATTGGCACACTCCAAGGATACCCTGATGGGACCTTCCAGCCTTCAACGACCATTAACCGTGCGGAGTTAATGAAAGTACTGGTTGCAGGGCAAGGTATCGTGCCTGATGAAGAAACCTACAAAGATTGCTTCCCTGATATAGGTAATGAGTGGTTCGCTAAGTATGTTTGCTATGCCGCGGAACAAGAATGGGTAGGAGGCTATCCTGATGGGACATTTCAACCCAGTAAGACAGTAAATAAGGTTGAAGCGCTCAAAATGCTTGTAAATGCACTAGGACTTGATTCTGAGCTTCCTGAGACGGTTACAGTGAACATGTTTACTGATACAGACAATTCTGCGTGGTATGCACCGTACGTTTATGTTACAAAGGATATGGGGCTGCTCGAAGTTGTGTCAGGGATCTATCAACCGGCTGGTGAAATGAATCGGGCTGGAGTAGCTGAGTACATTTTCCGAACGCTTGTGGTGCAGGAACTTGAAGCCCCTGAATATACCGATGTGGATCGAGATGAATTTTTAACAATTCATGAACTTGCAGAGTTGATTCCTCAAGGAAAAGCGATTATCAGTTACGTTTTCTACGATGGGGAGGTTTATCAAGTAGAATCCGACGAATACGCTGAAATCACTAATGATGGCAAAGGTGACCTAGATCTCACTGGGTACTACATCATGGGCTCCAAAGGAGAAGAGAAGTATACATTCCCAGATTTAGAACTAGCTCCTGGCGAAAGCGTTAAAGTTTACACAAACCAAGGTGACCACAGCTTTGAAAGTGAGGATGCACTGTGGAGTAATAGTGGAGAAACAGTGTACTTATACGACGCTTCTGGAGAACTTATCGACAACTATTCATACTAGGCCTTATTAAAGTTTTATCCTAGTTCCATCCGAAGCATGCCAGCACATTTTTGGAGATTCGTTATATTCCTGTTTCTCTTTGCCCTTAGTCTCAATCTTCTTCATTTTTTCACCAAGGCTTTTAAGCGCCTCTTCTTCTCTCAAAAACTTAAATCCTTCTTCATCGTTTAGACAAAAGCGAGCCATATCTTCGACCCAATTTTCATCTTTCTCGATCTCCAGAGATAAATCCTCACTTAAATCCAACGTATACGCGTTTTTATAGCCACAATGCGTACATTTCTTGCAAGTCTTGAGGGCAGAGCCCTTTCGGGTTGTTTCCATCTCCATCTTGCACTGGCAGTCTGGGCATTGCCAAGGGATGCGGTCTTTCCGTTTCCCACTCTCCCAAACCTGACAATAAACCTGGCAATCCTTACAGGCTAAATAGAAGTACACAACAATCTTATTACTCTTGCCCTTAAATTCCCAAAATTTATCCATATTTCTCATTTCATTTGAGCAAAATCGGCACTGTACTGGATAGGGAAGTTTAGCTGTGGCAAGTTTTTCTTCTATTTCGCGATCATGCTCTATCCACCCATCAATGGTTGAGCGCCTATTGCGGTAGCGGTCACCCTTGCGAAAGTAAAGCTCGAGCTCATGGCAGAGCCGATAGATTTTCCTTTTTGAAGGTTCTTTTTTGCAGGCTTCTTGGTAGTAGTTTTCCAGCTTTCGACAAATATCAACGGTGTGGCGATCATATCGGTGCTCATATTCAGATCGGCTTTTGTTCATACCTGAAGATTACTGTGTTGTTTAGTAATGAACAACACTAATTCCCCCTTAAAGGGCTAAAATGTTATTATTAAGACAAATCTCTAAAAATCAATATGACCCCAGAGGAAATACTAAAAAAATATGATGCGGACGCACCTCGTATAAAACGTTTAACAAAATATGTTTATAGACGATTAAAAGAAATCCGGCTTGAGGCACAGAGAAATGGCATCAAAGTCCAAGCGATTTCCACTAGAGAAAATTTAATAAAATCACGTGAAAGCGTTGAAGGAAAGATAAAGAGGAAAGAGTACACCAATTACTCACAACTTACAGATTTATCCGGAGTTAAGGTGATCTTTTACTATGAAGATGATATTGATGGTTTCGCACAACTTGTTCATGGATTTTTTAGTGGGCACGGTGAAGATCAGACTCGAGACGCCGAAAATTACGAGGCAAGGCATATCACAGTATCCCTTCAGGAAGAGGACGTAGAAGAAGAGGATAAAGATTTAGTAGGCATGCCATGTGAGGTACAGCTGGTAAGCGTCCTAAAGCATGCATTGAGTGAAGTTAGCCATGACGTGACTTATAAGGATAAGGAGAAACTCGAAGATTTTTCCCCAGAAGGATTTAAGCATTTGAAGGAAGGATTTAGTGAAGTAGAAGAGCAATTTTACAGTATAGATATAAAATTCCAGGCACTTAGGGACCGTGCAGAACTTATAAAAGAAGCAAGAAGCGTTTTATCAGAATCTTTTTTGTTGGAACTTATACGAGAAGAAAGTTATGAAAGCATTTCGAAAAAGCTAAGTATGCTTTCAGAGGCTTTTGGAAGGTTTGCGTTTAAAGCAAACGATCAAGTATGCGAAGTTCTTATTAGTCTGCTTGATAAAGATAGTTTGGAGGTCAAAAGCATAGAAAGCAGATGGGGGCCCATGTATGGGAAAAATTACCAGGACATTGTTAAGGAAGTGCTCAATTGTGCCCTAAAGTTAAGGAATTTTTACCCAGCTGAAGTTTTAGCAGTTGTTGTTAAGAGTGCCGAAGTTATTGGGAATGAAGATGAGTTAATATCTGACGCTGTCAAAGTTCTTTTCATGTATGAAACCTATAGAGTGAAGAATGATGAAGGAGAAACTACCCGTAAGATTAGCTATTACTGTCAAACTCAGCTAGTCAAGCAATTAGAAAAATGGTCCGAAGAAGAGTGCAAAGCAAGAATGAGCATATTTATCGGTGGCTTATCCGAAGTTCTGAAGGCTAGTTTTAACTTCTTCGAAGCCATAGATTATCAATCTTTGAGCTCAAGGAAGGTATATCTCTCAGCCACAAAAGAACTGAAAAAAATTAGAGAGATGGCATTTCTAAAACTAAGCGATGTTTTTTTTGAAGTCAGCGACTTAGATAAATTGAGAGTTCTGGAATGCATAGAGTCTGCTACTAGAAGCCAGGATTCCTCTGGGGAAGGTTTAAAGGAACTGATTATGGAGAGTGTTGACGCATTTGTTCAGTTTATAGCTTCTATCATTAACCATCAGTCTGATCCAGCAATACTTTTAGCTTGTGAGCATGCTCTAGTAAGACTGCTACATCTTTATGGAGATGATGTAGTAGGAGCCAAGAATGAACTTTTAAAAGTTAGATCGAAAGACCTGTACGTGTATTATCGTCAGCTAGTAGGCCGAGATAGCCTTTACGGGCTAATAGCGGATGAAGAGATCAAAGAAGAGTTTGAGCCGGATTTAAAATCTTTATCGGAAGAGCTTAAACAAAAAAATATAGACGATTTGAGTGACACGTTAAATTATATCGCTGGTCCATATGCATGGATGCCAAACTATTGTGGATACCGTCACTTTAGAGAGTTTCTTTGCAAATTTGGCGAGTCCGAATCAGATGTGAGTAGCAAACTAGTTGATGAAATAGAAAGGAATGAAGAAAAATACAAAACCTTTATAAGGTACTTTTATTCAGACCTTTTAAGAGGTCTAAGACTGTCTAATGTAAAAAAAGTAAAAGATTGGGAGCAGGAAAATATGTCTAAAGAGAGTGGGCAGAATGTACGAATATTTTTATCTAGCCTAGAAGGCACAGAATTGGATAGCGAAGAACTCGAGAAATCGCTCAGCATTGTGCGATGTGAAAATGGGTTTGAGTTTGTAGAGGCTTTCGAGGATGATGAAAAAAATATAATAGCGTATCAGGCGATTCGATTAGTACTTAGGTTAGATACTAAGAAAGATGTTCTGAAGAAGGAGGTCGTAGTAAGCGCCCTTAAACTTCAAGATATTACTTCAAGTCAAGCAGATAATTTGTTGAATGAACTTTGTGCTTATGAGTACAGTTTTGAGGACTGGACGGACGATGATTTGAGATTAGTTCAAGAGTTATTGTTAAAAGTTAGGAGTATTGATGACAGATCATCTCAATGGATACTTGCTGCTTTAATCGAGTTGAACCCAAGAATTGGAGTAGAGGTTTTCAAGTTAAGATATACACATTCCTTAGACAATTCAGAAGGAGCTTACTCCACGACAATATTTAGATTTGACCCAGTATTAGTTGCAAGTCTTCGAAAGGCACAAAGTGTCATGGGAAATGAAGTAATCGAGGATTATTTTAAGGGTGGAGATGAGGCATTTTATGCTGCTGAGATCATAAAAAAAATATTCGAAGAGAGTGAGCTTAAAAATGAGTTAAGCAAGAAATTAGAAGAAGGTAGAGAAAAAGAGGTGATTGGACTCATGCATGCAATCGGCGTCTCTCAAGGTACTATCGAAGTAGCAATGGAAATCGCTTCAAACAAAAAAGAATTGCATGGCTACTTAGCTAGTTTTGTTTTATCTGGTACTTTTGGGGGAGGCGGTGAGTTTGCTATTGAGGAAGCCTACCAAGAGAGGCTGAATTACTTCAATTCGGCAGTCAGCAGATTAGGTTCTTTCTCAAAAGGGCAGAAGGCATACGTAGAATTAGTAAGAGAGAGGTTGAAAGCGAACATTGACGCTAGCCATACAGATGCGATTAGTGACAAGAAAAGAAGACAGAAAATTTTCGAGATTTAATCCTAAAAAGCGCTAGAATAAGCCGTTTTCTTTCTCGCAACCATGGTTCTAATTTCATCCAGCGTGGCCCACGACCATAAGCCCCAATTTTGAGCCCTTTTTTAGCTCAAAATGGCCAAAATAGGCCTGTCCACGGC
Source organism: Candidatus Peregrinibacteria bacterium (assembly GCA_018659585.1). Taxonomy (GTDB): domain Bacteria; phylum Patescibacteriota; class Gracilibacteria; order UBA1369; family UBA12473; genus JABJMC01. Next base: position 18,412 of record JABJMC010000034.1, on the reverse strand, counting down.
CCATTGCTCTGTAGACATCTGGTCAAACAGCTCTGGATTATCCTTAGATTTTGTCTCTTGACTTATCCGCGGCACCCTGTAAGTTAGGCATGCTTAACTTATTTACCATGACAAAACAAACTCGCGAAGATTATTTGAGAGCAATCTACTGCCTAGGAGAAGAACCGGATGGGAATGTTCGCTCCGTAGATATAGGGAAGCATCTAAAAGTCTCCAAACCGGCTGTCTCAGAAATGCTTAAAAAACTAAAAGCAGAAGGTTGCGTTGAAATGGTCCCCTACTCCCCCATCTCCCTAACCCTCAAAGGTTTCCAAAAAGCCAAAAAACTTACTTACAAACATCGTGTTGCCGAACTTTTTTTACGAGAAATCCTTGAACTTGAGGAAGACAAAATCCACGAAGAAGCCCACAAACTTGAACATTCATTATCTGATGAAGCGGCAGACAAGTTATTCGAATTACTAAAAAACCCTAAAGCCTGCCCTTGTGGGCATCCTATTCTTAAGCCATAACATAATGCCTCGAGAGCGACTTTCCCAATTCAGCAAAGGTGAAAAAGTGAAAATCTTAGGTGTTCATTGTGGTAAAGATTTTTCTAGACGGCTTTCTGATCTAGGATTATTTGATGGCGCTAAAGTTGAGATTATAAAAAATGACCACTTTGGTCCTGTTATTATAAAAATTTTAAACTCTAAACTCGCCCTTGGCCGCGGTGAAGCCAACAAAATCTATGTCGAAAAAATCTAATGTCACTATCGGTTTAACTGGGAATCCCAACACCGGGAAATCAACCTTGTTCAACGCCCTTACCGGGGCTCGTCAACATGTTGGTAACTGGCCTGGCAAAACCGTTGAAAAAAAAGAGGGAGAATTCACTTATCAAAAAAATAATATAAAAGTCGTTGACCTTCCTGGTTCATACAGTTTAACCGCTTACACCGAAGAGGAGATCATTACTTCTGAATTTATTCTAGAGGAAAAACCAGATGTTGTGGTTCAAATTGTTGACGCTCAGAATCTTGAGAGAAATCTCTTTTTAACCCTTCAGCTAATTGAATTAGGCGCTCCACTTGTCCTGGCAGTAAACATGGTGGATTTAGCAAAAAAGGATGGCATTTCTATTGATTTCAAGCAGCTCTCAAAACTTTTAAATGCACCCGTTATTCCTATTGGGGCAAAAAAGAAAGAGGGGCTTGATCATTTAATGAAGGTCATACTTAGGCAAGCTAAGTCTCCTCAGGTCTCTAAAGTTAAACTAAAATATGGCACTGAAGTTGATGATGAACTCAATAAAATCAAAGAATGGCTCCTTGAAAGCGATCCTAAAATCATAAAAACTGAACTGGATTGGAGTGCTTTAAAATTACTTGAAGGAGACTTGCGAATCGAACAAAAGATGACGCAAAAGCCTTATTATTCTGAACTTAAACTGCTCGTCGAAAAAAGCCTGGCCCATTTAGAAGGCGTTTTTAGTCGAAATATTCACACCATCCTGGCTAGGACTCGCTATGGATTCATAAAAGGGTTGAGTCAAGAAATAACCGCAAGTTGTAAATCAAGCAGAACCAATATCTCTGACCGCATGGATTGCCTTTTAACCAATAAATTCTTAGGCATTCCAACGTTTCTCTTAGTGGTATGGTTAATGTTCCAAGCGACTTTTAAACTCTCCGGGCCTTTAATGGGATGGATAGAGGGTTTCTTCGGGATGATTGGAGACAAAGTGATCACTTTATTAGGAAATTTAGGTGCTTCAGAGTGGTTTATTTCCTTGATTGTAGACGGGATTATTGGAGGTGTTGGAGGAGTCCTCGTTTTCATCCCAATTATTGGAATCCTTTTCCTGCTGATGGCCATTTTGGAAGACTCGGGTTACATGGCACGCGTAGCCTATGTGATGGATAAACTGATGCACCGAATTGGATTACACGGGAAAGCTTCTATTCCCTTAATTTTAGGATTTGGATGCAATGTGCCCGGTATCATGGCCACTCGAACGTTAGAAACCAAACAAGATCGACTTTTAGCTATATTGATAAATCCTTTCATGTCCTGTGGGGCACGCTTGCCTGTTTATGCGTTATTTACAGGAGCATTTTTCTCGGCTTATCAAGGTTGGATTATTTTCTCGCTTTATCTTTTAGGAATTTTGGTAGCGATTGTGGCGGGACTGGTTTTTAAAAAACTTTTTTCCAAAAAACTCTCTTCACCTTTTGTTATTGAACTCCCTCCTTACCGATGGCCAGCGTTACGCGGTGTTTTTATTCATGCCTTTGAAAAAGTTTGGATTTTTATAAAAAAAGCCGGAACCATTATTTTAGCTTTTTCTGTTGTAATTTGGTTATTGGCAAGCTTACCAGCAGGAGTAGAGTACGGAGCTCAAGAGAGTTATGCTGGACAAATTGGAGAAACCATCGCTCCTGTTTTCGAACCACTAGGATTTGGGAATTGGGAATCCGGAGTAGCACTCATGTTCGGTTTTGTAGCTAAAGAGGTAGTAGTGAGCACTTATGGGACCTTGTACGGCATTGGAGATATTGAGAGCGGAGAAGGCACCCTTTCACTATCAGAAGCCTTACAGAATGATTTTACTCCGCTTTCTGCATATGCGCTGATGGTTTTTGTACTTCTTTATGTTCCCTGTATGGCTGCTCTGGCGGTTATTAAACGCGAAACAAATTCGTGGAAGTGGCCGCTTTTTACAGCTGTCTACATGACCGGTATTGCCTGGCTGATGGCCTTTATTGTTTATCAGGGAGGTTTATTATTAGGTTTTAATTAAATGAATATTCTCGAAATCATTGTCGTTTCTTTTCTAGTTATTGCTTCGGTTATTTCCATTGTTCGCTATGTTATAGCACCTTTTAGGAATACTAAAAATCCGTGTCATGGTTGTCCGTATTCAAGCAATTGCTCAAAACATTTTGATTAACCCTAACCCATCTTAATATGTTAAATATTTGGCTCTACTCATTAGGAAGCGTAGTCATCGTTAGTCTACTTTCTCTTGTCGGAATTTTTACCCTGACAATTAAGACAGAATATTTAAAGAAAATTTTGATTTATATGATTAGCTTTTCTGCTGGGGCCCTGCTTGGCGATGCTTTTTTACATTTGTTACCTGAAGTAGTGGCAGAAACTGGCTTTACTCCAAAGATTTCTTTGTATGTGCTTACTGGAATCGCGGCTTCATTTATTATCGAAAAAGTTATCCATTGGAGACATTGCCATCATCCTACGACTGATGAGCATCCCCATCCGTTTGCTTGGATGAATTTATTTGGTGATGGCGCACATAATTTTATCGATGGATTGATTATAGGAGCGGCTTATCTTGTAAGTATTCCTGTTGGAATTGCAACTACTCTGGCGGTAATTTTGCATGAAATCCCTCAAGAAATCGGAGATTTTGGGGTGCTTTTACATGGAGGATTTTCTAAAAGAAAAGCTCTATTATTAAATTTTATCACAGCGTTAACGGCAGTTTTGGGAGTTATTGTGGCTTTGATTGTTAGTGCATATGTGGAAAATATTACGCATTTCCTAGTCCCATTCGCTGCAGGTGGGTTTATTTATATTGCTGCTGCGGATTTGATCCCTGAATTACACAAAGAGGTAAAAATTCAAAGATCATTGATGCAATTTCTCTTATTTATATTGGGAATTGGTTTGATGATGCTACTTTTGCTAACGCATTCACATGAGCACGATCATGGACATAGTCACGATGCGGGAGAGGAATACCATGATGACCACACTGAAGAGCATTTTGATGAGGAATATATGGACGCTATTTAATAAATTTTTGACCGATACGCATAGGCTGCCAAAGCTGTAGAAATGGGCACTGCCAAAACCAAGGTGCTACTCCCCACAAGAGTTCTCACAATTTCCTCTGCCATAAATTCATTATTCATAAGGACCCAAAGAGGTTGGGAAGACATAGTTAGGACTAAAAGTGCAGGAAAGGCGGCCCCTACATAGGCAAGCACTAATGTGTTCACAAGAGAAGCGATATGTTCTTTGCCAACAGATAAGCCACGTTTATAGAGCTCATGAAAAGGAAGTTTTGGATTTAACTTATGCAATTCATAAATTGTTGCCGTTTGCGTTGTTGTGACATCATCCAAAACACCTAAGGCACCAATTACAATTGCACCCAAAAGGAGCCCTCTAAAATCAAGGGAATCAGTTGATCCAAAGGCCAAATAGGCCGCATCTTCTGAACCTAAACCAAAAAGTTTTGAAGAGTAAACGGAAAGAAGAGCAAGCACTAAAGAGATTTGCAGAGTAATCAAAGTGCTCACCAAGGCCAGCGAGGTTCTTTTATTAAAGCCATGAGCAAGATAGAGAGATACGCAAACAATAATAAGAGCCCCTACAAAAGAAAAAAGTAACGGATTTCCTCCTGCCACAATGTTAGGGATAATCCATTTTATTAAAACTAAAAGAGTAACAGCCAATCCAATTAAAGAAGAAAAACCTCGCTTCCCCCCGATAAATAAAATAATCACAACAAATAAGCCAAACAGAAGGGCCAGGTTTGGCAAGCGATAGGGCTCATAAACGGAATAAATCACTTTCTCTCCAAATACGGATTCTACGACAACTACCTTTCCTCCTTCTTCAATTTTTTGCGAACCATCAGTAATAAAAGAATTGATGTACGTCACTCTAATAATCTCGCCGGCGTCAGGGCCTTCTAGTAATTCAACTTTTAAATCTTCCTGATATTTAGATGTCCCGAACTCTTCAATTATTTCTTCACTAATTACCTCTAGGACTTCTCCTCGATAAAAATTCTCTGAAGCCAGCGCCACCGGAACAAACATTCCAATCGTAAGCGACAAAATCAGTAGCCCTTTTGTAATTTTTAATAGAAATGTCATAGCAATTGCTCTTGTATTATGAATATATATTCATTATAATATAAATACAATATTCTTTAATCATATTTACCATGCCAAACTTTGACGGAACAGGCCCACAAGGTCAAGGGCCACTTACGGGTCGGGGGAAAGGAGACTGCGAAAACTCTGATTCAGGAGGGCCTGGACGAGGGAGAGGATGTCCCTTTATGAAAGGTTGCGGCTTTGGCCGTGGCTTTCGTCAAGGAATGATGAAGCGAAAACCCGATGGTCCACAAAAAGAAAAATAATCCCCTTTTATGCCAAGACCTAGAAGACGCCGCCGTATACGCGGAAATCCTAATGCAACCTACTTTAAACCAAGTGGTATCCCAAAGTGTGAGCTAGAAATAGTTCCTTTAGCCATGGATGAATTTGAAGCGATCCGATTAAAAGATTTTCAAGAACTAAACCAAAAAACAGCTGCACAAAAAATGAACATCTCTCAGCCCACTTTTCATAGATTGCTAAATTCTGCTCACAAAAAGATCTCCGATGCCATTATCAATGGGAAGGCAATAGAGATTATAAACATCCATACGAGAATCAAAAAAACACTCCCACGACCATAAGCCCCCATTTTTACCCCCTTTTGAAGCAGAATAGAACGAAAATCACCAAGCCCACGGCCTCTCGCCCTAGCAGTACCTGGTTGGTGGCCCTAAATTTTGGGGTGATGCAAAGCTATTGAACCATTACAATGCGTTGCCAAATTTTACTTTCTTGATTTAACCTTCGCAAGCACTTTTTCAACATCTTCAATTTTTTCATCCTTGGCGTAAAGTTCTTCAACCAACAGAGGTAATATTTCAATTGCCAAATTTGCGTCGGCCATAGTGTATTTTTTATCTCCTGGTTTTGTAGTGTTGTCCCCAAGCCATTTTACTTGTTTTAGCAAAGATTGGTATTTTCCTTTCACGGGGAGATTTGCAATTTTTTCCTTATAATCTCTCCCACTGGCACTTTTGTCATCACAGATCGCATATATTGTTTTACGAAGACAGGCTCCCACACCAGTTAAAGATCCTACGGACTTGCAGCGTTCAGCTTCATTAAAGGCATTTTTGATCTTTTTTGGTATTTTCTTTGCCTCAAATTTTGTTTTAGTTGAAGGAAAAGTAAATAAAAGCTCTTTTCTTATGGTGCTGTAGCTAGCACGACCTTGATATGAGTCTTTTTTTTCTGCTTTAGCTCTATAAACTTCATGAAACTGTCGTTCACAAAACTTGCACTCTGAAGTTTCGATCCAAAGACCATCTCCTTCTGTGCATTTGCTAGTCGGAGATATAGTTTGTGTTTCATTACCCCATTCGGGATTATAATCTTTTTGGCAATCGTGATATGGGCATTTCATATTTATTGGTGTTAAAAATCGACGATATTCACACTAACGTTTCGGGCTAGCCGAAGTTTGACAATGATAAAATAGCGCGAAGCGCAAGCGCTGGCAAATTTGAGTGAGCGAGCTAAACTACTCCCTGATCCAGCCTTTAATCCATATATGTTTTTGTCGACCGTCGCCATCAAGAATTTTGTATGGCCAGTTATGTTTTTCGCATTTTTCAATAACTTCTTGAAGCGTAGGATTCTCAAAATCAAGGGCGAATTTTAATTCATACCCCTGAATTGTTAGAGCAGTGGTATCGTAGTTAATGCTTGGTCGACTTGCTGTGAGGTTTGGGTAGTCAATCATGATATTTAGTTTAGCGAGCGAGCCGGCTAGCCCGTGCTAGCCGATGTAAGCCCAATTTTACTCTGTTTTATTTATATCAGGTAGCGTGTCATTTTCTGGTGCCTCCTGGATTGATTCTACTTCTTCATTTATTTCAATGTCTAGAGTTTCTTGGTCAGGTGTTTCTAGTTGGAGATATTGTTCACGTTTTTCAAGAAGTTCTATGTATTCATTATATCTCTGCGCAGCATAATCTTGATGATCTATGAAAATGGCGAAGGCGGCGATCACCACAGTTATAAAGCCTACTGCAACAACTAGGACCACAGCTACCATTGCCCAATGTATTATTCCTTGTTGTTTTTGTAGTGTTTTTATAGCTTCTTTAACCTCTTTTTCGGGGTCATAAACTGTAATGATGGGTTGTTGTTTTTCGTCTGCCATAAATCAATAAATAGCTTTAATTACTAAGATGCCGTCTTCGTCATCGGCTTCAAGATCATGATTTTTGTATTGGTGAAAGTTGATGCTAGCAAAGGCTGCACCTGAACCAAAAGAAACACCTGGCCCAAATGACACGCCACCAACTCTTATTTGCCTGGTGGGTGATAAAGTTCCATCCGCGTTTTCTGTGAAAACTTCGTTAAATTGATATCTCATATTTTGTATGTTTTGTACCTAAATTTTATCACTTTCTTGGCACAAGTAAAATTGAACTTATTTTGGCTAATCAATTTTATGTGAACTCTAATAATTTCAAAAACTAAAACCCCAACGGATGCTTCCTAATCTGTTCCTGAAGATGCCCTACCGTGGTTGAAAGGTAAATCGTCGTGGTTTTGATGTCAGAGTGGCCCATCATCTTCTGAAGGCTAAACAGGTCACATCCTCCCTCAAGCATCAATGTCGCGAAGGTATGACGCAAACGATGAGCCGAAAATTTAATCCCTGTCTCCTTCCTCAAGACTTCAACCACCTTTTTGAGGCCATTATAAGTAAAAGGGATATCACCACGGACTGAAGTAAAAAAAGAAATACATTCACGATTTAAACGATCACGATCCTTAAGATAATCAATTAAATACCTACGCAAAGGCAAACAGATAGGTACAACCCTATCTTTAGCTCCTTTCCCACTCACAACATTCAAAATATTATTTTTCAGATCAACCTCGCTCATCTTAAGATTGAGCGTTTCACTGGCCCTCAAACCTGAATAAAGGATAACCGCTAAAACCGCCACATTGCGATACCCTTCAAAACGATACGTATTCTTACGATTAAAAGCATGCTCTAGAAGAAATTGAGCCTGATCTTTAGAAATCCTCTTGGGCAGCTTCTTTTCTTTTCGTGGCAACTCAATCGATAAAATAGGATTTTCTGAAATGTGATCTCGTCCAACACACCACTTAAAAAAAGCGCGCAAACTTTTATGATAAAAAATAAAGGTTTCCGCTGTCCATTTCCTTTCAATTCTCCCGTTATACAAAAAATCACGCAACTTTTCAGTAGTGATCTCTTCCAGCCACTCCAGTTTAGAGAACTTCAAAAACTGATGTATAGCGGATTGATAATACTTAATCGTCGAAGGACGATAATTTTTGATGACCTCTGCCTCTTGGCAGAATCGATCATGAAGCTCAAGAATATTCATTTTCATAATAGCCGAGGGTTAGTTGTCTTCGGCTATTGGTCGTGGGGAGTCAAAAATGGTGGGTCAGCAGGGATTCGAACCCTGGACCTAACGGTTAAGAGCCGTCCGCTCTGCCAACTGAGCTACTGACCCATAGTAAGCCATTTTTCAGGCTTTTGACTTTTTGAAATTCTAGTTTTAAATGAACATTAGGTCACTTCATTTTTACCCATTTTACACGTTTTCGCCGACGACCATAAGCTTAAGAGCCGACTGCTCTGCCCCTGAGCTACTGACCCAAAGCATCTTTAACAAAATTTCATCAAATCGCCAAGGGAAAATTCTTTTATGCCACCAGAATATGCTATACTCAGGAGCACAAAATCTTATCCAAAATGAAACTCAAAACCATTTACATCTGCGAAAAATGCTCTTACCAAAGCTCCAAATGGGCTGGCAAATGCCCCGAATGCGAAGCCTGGAACAGCTTTATCGAAGATGTAGTGTCCAATGAAGAAGCAAAAAAAGACCGTAAACAACGAGCTATTAAAGCTCCAACCCCCACTCGCCTTTCACAGGCTGCTCAAAAATTCGATCGTATTTCTACCAATATTTCAGAATTTGATCGCGTTTTAGGTGGTGGAATTGTAGAAGGAAGTTTGGTGTTGTTGGGCGGCGAACCGGGAATCGGTAAGTCAACCATTACCCTTCAACTCGCCGCCAATTTAACAAAAGATAATAAAAAAGTTCTTCTTATCTCCGGCGAAGAATCTGTTGACCAAATTGCTCGTAGAGCTAAGCGGCTCAAGATTAAAACCGAAAACTTGTTCTTACTTAACGAAACTTTACTTGAGCCAATTTTGGCCACCCTAAAATCCGAAAAACCTGACTTTGTAATTATTGATTCCATCCAAGTAATCTCTAGTACCGAAGTCACTGGCTTACAAGGTGGTGTCACTCAAGTTCGCGCTTGCACCGAAGAATTAATGTCTTTTGCCAAAGAATCTGGTACTCCCCTACTCATCATCTCTCACGTTACCAAAGGTGGAAATTTAGCCGGTCCCAAAACTCTCGAACATTTAGTTGATACCGTGCTTTATTTAGAAGGAGATCGCTATCAGGACTTACGCTTAATTCGCGGCGTAAAAAACCGATTTGGCGCCACTAACGAAGTCGGCTTATTCGAAATGACCAGTACCGGCTTAAAAGAAGTACCTGATCCCACTAAAGCTTTCTTAGAAAATCGCCAAGAAAAACCAATTGGCTCCTGTTTGACCGTTACGATTGAGGGTTCTCGGCCACTAATAATTGAAATCCAAGCCCTTACTAACAAAACACATTTTGGTTATCCCAAACGCACAACTTCTGGATTTGATTTAAACCGTTTGCAACTCCTTATCGCAGTCCTCCAAAAACACGCTAAAATCGACCTCGGCCAACACGATGTTTATGTAAATGTTGTAGGAGGCTTAAAAGTAAAAGATCCAGCCATCGACTTAGCCGTTTGCCTAGCCATCTTATCTTCTCATAAAAAATTCCCTCTCCCCGAAAAACTAGTCGCCTTTGGTGAACTTGGCCTTTCTGGTGAAGTCCGCAAAGGATTCCGTTACCAAGACCGCCTCAAAGCCACCAAACAAGCTCGCCTCACGGTGCTCCCTATTAAGACTCTCCTCCATCAGGTGGTCTCCGGGTTGACAAAACAATAAAAATAGTCCACAATGACCACCTTAGAAAAATCATTGGATTTTGATATGCAAACAGAAATACCTGGATTTATCGGAGTATCAAGAGACCTTATGTTTGCCGACCTAGCTGAGTCACCACTAGCTAGAGAGCTACCGCAAACAAGGTTTAAACTTGATTTAGATGGCGACGAATTAGCCGGACAACACGATCAAATTATTGATGATGTTATTTTGATTCGAGCGCTTTTACAAGCTTCGGGATTACCAAAAGAATTAGAAAAAAACTATTTATATAATGCCTTTTTACTACAAGGAATCCCTCCTCATGACCCACAAGTTGAACCTGAAGACCTAGACCCCAACAGTCCACTTATCGCCCAACGCAACATCCTGCCTCTAGTCCCCTATAATTCCGATGTTGGCTTTGTACAAGAACGAATTGGTCACATTATTGACCATATTATGGAAAAACAATTTGCCGAAATTGAACTACCAGCAGACCAAATGGCCGCCGCTCGTCTAACCGCTCAAAACGCCTTATTCATGATTTTGCAACAAAATCTAGAAAACTTTGATCTACACCCCACCGTTCCAGTTAATTCAGACAGTCCTGCTTGTTGCAGCACTAATGATTTCCGTAAAGCAGTTCGAACAGTTCGAGCCAGTGTTGATGATAATAATACTAAACCCGAAGACGCCTCCTTAACTTTATTAGTTGAATTAGGGGTTATTGATGCTTCAACCGCTGCCTTAGAAAAAGATACTATTGTAGGACAACTAAAATCTGCTCGCAATCATGCCCTTCAATTTTATGAAGTAGAAATGGGGCAACGTTTAGAGGCAGCTCAAGACCAATTCCCAGTCCCACCTGAAATCACTGAAGCGGTTATTAACGTTGATATTACTACTAATCACAAAGAAAGAGGATTTTTTGAATTATTAGATTTTTCTCTTAATCCTCCCACTGAACTATATGAAGGACACCAAGATTTATTATTTACAGACTTAAATGAAGCTCAAGCCTTAGGATATCTAACTTATTTATTCTTTTTAATTGGTCGTAATCAAGTTTATCGACGAATCAGTCGTGTTGATGATGAAATTAGACAATCTTTCCGGGAACAAACTTTTCAAACTCAACTACCCACCGATAAAGCTCATTTATATTTAGATAAGCATGGCAATGTTGTTCATCATCAAACTAACAGACCTAAACCTTATAGTTTGCGACCTATTCACGTTCCTGGATTTGAAGATCTTGGAGAACAACTAGTTTGGTACAAAGGATTTATTCCCAAAACAAGAACCTCCATTTTAGCTAAACAAATGCTTAAACCAAATAAACGAATAGAAGACTTATCAGATCTTATGAGAGGAATGTTAGTAACCTGGGGTATTACCGAAGAAGAACTAAATGACCCGCCAACCAAAGAAAACCCCTATCGCCAATATTTAATTGCCTTAGCTAAACAATGTGGGGAAAATTTAGGAGGGAAAGGTCCCGACGGAGAACCTTTAAAATTAGAATGTATCGGAATTATAGAAGAAGAGGACGAAGACCCAACCAAAAATGGGAACCCTCCACCAGGCCAATTCGTGGTTAAAGTAAAGCTAAACAAAACAGCTATCAAACAAGCAGCCGCAGCAAACGGAGAAGAAGCAAATGAACGATCTGAAGATGATTATTTAGTAGTTAAAGTTCTTGGTCGAACTCATGATGGAGTCCCCATTGAATTCCAAATAGTGCCACGCAGCACCTTTGAAGCTGATATCTCAAAGCAATCCCCTACAAATCATAAATATTATGAATTAAAACGAGCCTTAGATTTAGCTGAATTATGTTTTGTAGAATCAATTCATCCCGAGATTCACGCCGCTATTCATCGTTTACGCAAAAGAATCAAAAAATACCGTGCTGGTAGAATTGGTTGGTATGCCAGAAGTCAAAAAGAAGCCCAAACTTTTGAACGAAAACAAGCTGCAAGAGAACAACGCAAACTCAAAAATCAAAAAAAGAGAAGAGGGGAAACAAGAAGGAAAAGAAAGAAGAAATAATTTTACTCAACCCGCGGTAACCCAAAAAAACTCTGCGCATTCTTAGTAGACTGCCACTCAACCTGTTCAAGTGACTGTCCTCGCAATTCAGCCATTACCTTCGCTACTTCAATGACATACGCCGGCTCATTACGCTGACCACGGTATTTTTGTGGTGTTAAAAATGGTGAGTCTGTTTCCAAAAAATACAATTCATCCGGACAAAGCATAGCCACCTCATGCAAATCCTCATTTTTCTCAAACGTCACCGTACCAGTAAACGAAGTGTGCCACTCATTTGCCCACACTTTTTCAGCCTCTTTACGACCCTCAGCAAAACAATGAAAAACCACCGATTCCATGGCCTCCTCCTCCAATATCGCAAAAACGTCTTCAAAAGCATCACGCGAATGCACCACCACTGGCAACTGCACCTTTTTCGCAAACTGCAACTGTTTTCGGAAAACCTCTATTTGCTTCTCCTTTGGTGCCCGCATGTGATAATAATCTAATCCAATTTCTCCTATGGCCACTACATTTTTCTCCCGCTTATCCCAACCCTCACGAATTTTTTCCAAAAAAACATCTAAAAACCCATCTTCCCAAGTAGAAGCATCACTTGGATGCACCCCAAAAGTCGCAAAAACTCCTTCAAAACGCTCCGCCAACTTTAAATTTTTCAAAGAATCCTCTAAATTCACCCCCACTGAAACTAATTGAAGGACACCGACTTTTTCCGCACGCTCAATAATCTCCGAGACTTTCCCGTCAAAATCTTTAAAAGTTAAATGGCAGTGAGTATCTATTAACATTACACTCACTATAACATGAAATTTTCGTGTTTTACGTGATTTATAATTTAAGAAAATTAATATTAACCCTCAAAATTTGACACACCTTTAAGCCGCTGTTATAGTAATCCCGCTATGAAAAGTAATCTTTTAAATTCTCGGCTCGCGACAAAAAACAGCCCAAACAGCTGGAATTTTAGTTACTTTTATTACTTTACCCTTACGTCGTAAGGAAAGTTTGACTTAGCACTCTCACAAAACTTTCTACGCGGCGCGCAAGGAAAGTTTTTTTTATACATTCTTTAACCTCTTATTCCATGCTAAAATTCTAATCGCGTCAACAACAAACACCCCAATAATCAATCTTTAAATTCAATCAATATGATTATCGTAATGAAAAAGAACGCTCCCGAAACGGAGGTTCAAAAAATTATGGAGGAAATGCGAGCCAAAGACCTCCAACCAATGCCTTTAATCGGAACTGAACGCGTTGTAATCGCGGTTATCGGTGACGAACGCACTCTTGATGTCCGTCATCTAAATTCATTCCCAGGTGTTAGCAAAGTAATGCCGGTTTTGCGGCCATACACCCTTGCCTCTCGTGAGAGTAAACAAGAAAACACCATCATTCCTGTTGATGGTGTCAAAATTGGTGCTAAAAAAATCATTGTAATGGCTGGACCATGTAGTGTCGAAACTCCCGAACAAATGGCAGCTAGCGCCAAAGCAGTTAAAAAAGCAGGAGCCAATGTTCTGCGTGGAGGCGCTTTCAAACCTCGCACTGGACCATATTCTTTCCAAGGCTTAGGAGAAGAAGGGCTTAAACTACTTCGCAAAAACGCTGATGCTTATAAACTTGGTGTTGTCACTGAAGTTATGGACACCCGTGATGTTTTACTTGTGGCCAAATACGCTGATATTCTTCAAATCGGTGCTCGTAACATGCAAAACTTCAACCTTCTTAAAGAAGTCGGTAAAACTAAACGACCTGTCCTCCTTAAACGTGGTATGAGTAATACCATTAAAGAATTTTTACTCGCGGCTGAATACATTATGTCCGAAGGAAATCATGATGTTATCCTTTGTGAACGTGGAATTCGCACTTTCGAAACTGAAACTCGCAATTCACTTGATATTAATTCAGTCCCACTACTCAAAGAACTAAGTCACTTACCAGTTGTAGTTGATCCTAGTCACGCCACTGGTCGTCGTAGTTTAGTTGAACCAGTTTCCAAGGCAGCTATTGCCGCTGGTGCTGATGGTCTTATGATCGAAGTTCATCCTAACCCAGAAGAAGCTCTTTCTGATGGTGATCAATCTTTGACACCCAAAATGTTCTTAGAAACTATGAAAAATCTTAAACCCATTGCCGAGGCTGTTGGTCGCACTATTTAATTTTTCAAAACATGCCTGCCTTTAAACGTTATTCAAAGCGCATCAAACTTAGAAAGTACGTCGATAATTCGTACTCTATCCTGATTGCTCCTAGTTGTTTTCATCAAATTCCGCGCGACATTAAAAAGCACCAATTCGGCCAAAAGTACTGCATTATTACAGATACAAATGTAAAAAAACTGTATGGTGAAGAATTTCTTAAATTAATGCGCGACCAAGGTTTAGATGCCACTATGATTTCTTTTCAAGCTGGTGAGCGTCATAAAACCTTAAAAACTGTGGAAAAACTTGTTTCACAGATGGTTCAACTAGGGCATAACCGTAAAAGTTGCGTCATTGCACTCGGAGGCGGAGTAACTGGCGACATTGCTGGTTTTGCAGCCTCTATGTATATGCGCGGCATCCCATTTATTCAAATTCCTACCACGCTAGTAGCCATGTCTGATTCAAGTATTGGCGGCAAAACTGGCGTGGATTTGACCAGTGGTAAAAATTTAGTCGGAGCTTTTACCCAACCAAAAAAAGTTTACATTGATCCACAAGTTTTAAGCACACTTTCTAAAAAACAGGTTAAAAACGGTCTAGCCGAAATAGTTAAACACGGCCTTATTTCCGACAAAGGAATCCTTAGAATTCTTAAAAAGAACCCTGAAAAAGCTTTAAATGCTCATACCACGACTATCACCCAACTTCTAATTCGATCCTGCCGTGTAAAAGGTCGTGTGGTCGAAAAAGACGAACTTGAAAAAGGGCTCCGCATGATTCTCAACTATGGACACAGTATTGGGCATGCCATTGAACACGCCAGTAACTACAGCTTAAATCACGGCGAAGCTATTGCCATTGGAATGAATCTCGAAAATCGCTTAGCCGTCGATAAAAAAATCCTTTCTTCAAAAAACTGCGAACGGATTGAAGAATTACTAAAATTAATCAAGCTTCCTACTCGCATTCCCGCTAAAATCGACCGAAAACCAATTTTAAAAGCCCTTACCAAAGACAAGAAAAACCAAGGCGAAACTTACACATTTACCCTGTTAAAACGCCCCGGAACCCCAAAAATTGTTCACAATATTACTGCCCAAGACGTAAAAGCAGTCCTATGACGCCAATCATTACAATTCCCGGTTCCAAAAGCTACACTAACCGCGCCTTATTAATGGCCGCGTTGGCCCCTGGCCAAAGTGTTTTAAAAGGTTGTTTGTTAAGCGATGACACCAAAGTAATGATCGAGGCACTTGAAACCTTAGGGGTCAAAATTACAACCAATGAAACCACCCTGACCATTGATGCACCAAAAACTTTACGAGGGCCACTTGGGCCACTCCATTTAGGCAACGCTGGCACTGCCGTCCGATTTTTAACCGCCATTTTAGCTCACCAACCATTTTTAAGTGTTATTACCGGAGACCCACGTATGCAAGAACGTCCTATTCAAGATTTAATTGATGCTCTTTCGGAATTAGGCGCAAATATTACAGGCCAAAACGGTTGTCCTCCCCTAACTATTCACGGATCTCCTCTCACTAGATCCGAAACCCACATTACCGGCAAAAATAGTAGCCAATACATCTCGGCTTTAATGATTTTGGCTCCACTTTTACCAGAAGGATTAACTATTCACGTCGAAGATGAAGCTACGTCTAAGCCTTACCTTGATATGACACTCGATTTAATGAACAAATTTTGTATACAAGACGTTGAACGTGAACAATTTTCACGATTCACAATTCCTTCCCAAAAATACCAACCAACAGATTTAATTATCGAAGCAGATGCTTCTTCGGCCACCTACTTTTTTGGCCTTGCAGCAATCACTGAAAAAACCATAACTGTAGCTAATTTATCACGCCAAACTTTGCAACCAGACATTCAAATTTTAGATTATTTAGAACAAATGGGCTGCCAAATTCACGAAGACGAAACTGGGATAACTGTCACTGGCCCCGAACAACTAAAACCACTTGGCCAAATCAATGCCAATTCTTTTCCTGATGGCGCCATGACTCTCGCCGTGGTATCTGCTTTTGCACCTGGGAAAACAACCTTAACCGGCCTCCATAACCTCCGCATCAAAGAATGCGACCGTTTAGAAGCCCTTAAAACCGAACTTAATCGCATCGGCATCACCGCCGAAACCACGGACGACTCGCTTACCATCCATGGAAACCCCACATCCATGCATGGCGCCCCCATCAAAACCTATAAAGACCACCGCATGGCCATGTGTTTTGGGATGGCTAAAACCCGTATTCCAGACCTAGAAATTCTAGATCCTGACTGCGTTTCCAAAACCTACCCCAATTTCTGGGAAGATCTTAAAAAAGTCCAATGAACACCGACGTTCGCAAAGCTACATTTTTTGTTAGCATGTCCAAGCTTATCGCCCAAACCATGCTGTTTTTTTGGGGTATTTACTACACCCAAATTGGACTTACAGGGCTTGAGCAAGGCATTTTATTCGCAATTTTCCCACTAGTTAGTATTCTATCCGCCATCCCGGTGGGACTTTTAAACGATCGAATCTCATCTCGAAGATTAGCCATGCTGGGATACACCCTAAACGGATTAAATCTTTGGTTAATTTCTTTAGTTGGCGGCAATTTTTGGGCCCTACTCATAATCATTGCTATGGGTAGTTTTGGCGTTACTTTAAGTAATCTTTCGATAGACAGTATTTTCTATAAAACCGGTGATAAAAATCAGAATAAACAGATTGGAAATTACGTTGGATCTTATCTGTTCGCCGCGGGATTTGGAGTGTTTATTGGTGGATTTATTTTAGATTCAATTTCCATTGAGTTATGGCTCCAAATCACTGGAACTTTCACCTTTGGAGTCGCGGCCCTCACGGCAATCCTCCCAAAAACTGAAACTTTTAAATTTGAATTTAAGGAATACCGCAAAGATATCTTCAAACTACCAGTCTTCTTATTTATAAGTATGATTTTTATCTGGGCCATCCACATGGGAGCCGAAATAACCTCATACGGTTTACTACTTAGAGAAGATTTTGGGCTTAGCTATCGCCAAATGGGAGCTTATATGGGAACAGCCATCATGGCCATGCTCCTGTGGGCTAAACTCGCCATTTATTTGATTGAAAAAAAATGGCCCATCCTACACATCTTATATTCCGGATTAATCCTTTCAGCTATCGGTCATTTACTAATGATTATCCCGCGTATTGATATTTCTTTAATTGGTCGCTTTATTCACGAAGCTGGCGATGCTTTTATGCTCATTTTCTTATATTACGGGGTACGCAGCTTATTCCCCAGCAAACGATCTGGCGGAATAGCCGGGTTAGTAAATTTTATACAAATGAGTGCCATTGCCACCGGAGCCTTGATGTTTGCACCAATTGGCCAAACTTTTGGCAACATGTACCCATTTTTAATTGGAACTGGACTCTGTATAATCGCCTTAGTCTTAGCTATCCGCTTTAGCAGTTTAATCAAACACTAATGAATATTGTTTTAACAGGTATGAGGGCCAGTGGAAAAACTTCACTCGGCAAAGAGCTCGCCAAAAAATTAGGATGGAAATTTGTGGACATTGATCACCTCATTGAGGCCAAAATAGACAAAAAAATTGACCAATACGTAAAAGAGACTGGGTGGGAAAAATTTCGGGCCCTAGAACACGAAACAGCCCTTGAATGTGCCGAATTAAATCAAGCTATAATTTCAACTGGCGGCGGCACCATGATCAATTCAGATAGTGCAAAAGCTCTTAAAAAAACCGGTTTTGTGGTACTTCTCACCTGCCCAATTAAAGTCTTAGGGGAAAACCTTAACGCCAGCTACGAAAGACCTTCATTAAAAGGAGAAAAATCCGCCCTCGAAGAACTCGAAGAAATTTGGAAAGAACGCAAAGAACAATATCACGCCGTTGCAGACATCACGCACGACACTTCGCACTGGCCAAACATCAACAAACTTATAGAATCACTCCGCAAAAATGAAATAATCTGATACAATCGGTCCCCATGAAAAAATTTCACACTATTGTTATTGGTTCAGGAATAGCCGGACTTAATTTTGCGCTTAATGCCGCGGAATTTGGCAAAATATTAATAGTCACTAAAAAACATACTGTGGCCACTGGCACCAACCGCGCCCAAGGAGGAATCGCCGCTGTTTTAGACAAAACTGATAATTACAAAAAACATATTGCTGACACCATGGAAGCTGGCTCGCATCACAACAACCAAAAAGCCGTGGAATTTATGGTTAAACATGGCCCAGAAGCCATTGCCCATCTCGTAACAATTGGTGTTCCTTTTGCCACTG